>JBFYXR010000279.1:0-6373 GCA_041310455.1 Desulfobacteraceae bacterium
TATGCTCAGGATAATATTAGCCGCAAAGGTTTTACCTTGGGCACTTCTCTCGGATATGGATCAACTAAATATGAATATAAGGATATCCATGCTTCGGAAGATTCATTTGCAGTTGGATTGCAGGTAGGTTACGCAATTACACCTAATATCATTGCTGGTCTGGAAGTAAACGGTTGGACAATTAATGCTTTTAACGACTCTGTCTATAATTATTACTACTACTATGATTATAACGAACCCAGCGAGGGGGAGAGTATAAGTAATGCTTCATTGTTTCTCAACGTCTTTCCATTCAAAGAACACCCCTTCTATATTACAGGAAGTGTTGGCAAATCATACTATGACAATTATGATCGAGGTGTCGATATCCGAGAAACTGGAACAGCATTTTCGGTAGGGTGTGGTTATGAGTTTCCCATCTCAAAAACTGTAACGTATGCACCACAATTCAGATATAGTAAAGGCAACTTCCACCACGGTGATTACAAGGCCGCTGAGTTATCAATAGCATTACATTGGTATATCAATTAAGGATGTTCCGGTGGAGGTGTTAATATGAAAAAGCGAAGCCTATCTATTATTGATTGACGTCAACTATTTTTTCTGTCAACGACAATTAAAATTCCCGGATTGCCATTACTCTGATAAATCTCCTATAGATTACGTGATCATTAATGATTATGCCCTGGAATATGCGGAACAAATGATGGCCTAACAGGCGCGGGAATTCTCGATAAGGTTCTTGATGAGGTTTGCCTAGCCATCGATTGTGATAATGAAATACAAACCATTGCCCTGCTTACTGCCATGAACGTAAATGCCCCCTCAACACCTCTGTTTCTTCATCCCCTTGATCCTGAAAATTTATTTTATTGCTGGTTTACATATAGTAATTACTACCTCACAAATTGGCGGGGGCATTTTTTCAATTCATATTTTTTCTCTATTTCCTCATACAATACAAAAGGATTAAAACTAAATTGACGCAAAATGTCACAAAATATTCACGCAATGCCATATTCAAATTATATACAGATCGGCGACCCTGGGATATTCGGGGCGATATTGTCGGTCAAGTTCTAATCCTGTTGCTTTGGCCTCATGAGATAAGTCAACATATGGTTTTTGACTCAGGAGCCTCTCATGATGTCAACTGGATAATCGTGGTAGATCATCTGAGCACTATGAGGCTTCACATGTTATAATTCTCTTACTTTAAAATTATTTTAAAACAATTTTACAGGAGGCAAGCCATGAATAGCAAAGTCGGATATTCAGCAATTTTTTTTGTGTGTATGACAGCAGCCTTGGTCCTTTTCGGATGCTCCGGTTCAGAAACGGATACAGGAACGGATAGTAAAGGCAGGCCTACGATCTCTGCAGGAGAGCGTTCCCTGGCCATGATGGAGGTCCAGAACACCTTCAGCAAGCATGCATATTATCACCAGGTCGGAAAGCACTGTGAAGAGATAGAAGATTTATGGGTAAAAGCAGACGGCGAATATAGCAAGACAGCCGCATGGAACCTGGGCGGCAATGTCATGGAGGGCATGGAGGACATTAAATATAATTACTGCACCGTTAAGACGGAGAACAAGAAGCAGAAGCTTGAGTCACTCAGCAAGACATACCCTGCGATTAAAAATATCCCCGAAAACCTCGGAACAGGCGAGGAGTATGTCATGCATACACAGGAGACGCCTGTTATCGAGGTCGCCGGCGATGGTAAAACAGCAAAAGGCATATGGTATTCAATCGGCCTGGCCGTAAATGGAAATGTCAGTACAGACGGCCAGACAAGTATAAGCACCGGATGGATGTGGGAAAAGTATGCGGTTGACTTTGCCTGTGAGGACGGGAAATGGAAGATCTGGCATTTATATAGTAAAATGGACCAGGGCCCTGCTGAATCAGGAGGACGCGGACAAGGCGCTCCCAGTGGCGCTGGTGGTCCTCCTGGTGGTGATCAAGGTCAGGCCCCTGGTGCTCAAGGTGGACAGGGCCCACAGACAGCTGGTGGACCAGGTGGAGCCCCGGCAGCCGGACAGAGCCCGCAAGGGGCAGGTGGACAGCCGGCTGGAGGTGCTGGCGGAATGAAATATGCGAGACAGGTAGAAGTCCCTAAATGGAGTCCGACCACCGCTCCAATAATTGACCCACCATTCCCTGAGCCATATTACACATTCAGCGAGACGTTCAGCTATTAGCAAATCCATCATATATAACGGCGCATTGGGCGGGTGTTTACCCAATGCGTCTTTTACAGATGAGCGGTTATTCGCAGAAGATATGAGGCCCGCCGCTGGATACAAGTCCTCCGACGTCGCCCTTGGTACCGTTCTCATCGATGATAAACTGCACAAATACGATGCCCTTGGGGTCCTCGATGATATTGGGTGACATATTGAAGGTTGCTCCGTTCTCCTTATAGAAATTTACCAGGGCCTTCATTGCGGGTGCGATAATCGAAAAGTTCACCGGTCCGCCCAGTTTGAGTTGGGTTCCGTCAACCACTTTTTGCAGTTGTTCGCTTGTGAACTTCTTGTTACCGAGAAAAGTGATAGAGAGGAGTCCACTTGCCGGTATAGGTGTATTGTCCTTCTTTGCTTCAGTCGCCCCACCGCCAGGAGCAGCCCCACCGGGAGCGCCACCACCGGGAGCAGCGTCTCCAGCGGCAGTCGTTGTTTCCTCACTCCTACAGAAGATATGAGGCCCACCGCTGGACACAAGCCCTCCAATGTCGCCCTTGGTACCGTTCTCATCGATGATGAACTGCACAAAGGTGATGTCCTTGGGATCCTCGATGATGTTAGGCGATGCGGAAAGGTTTGCCCCGTTCTTCCTGTAGAAATCCACCAGGGCAGCCATGGCAGGTCCGATGACCGCAGGGCCTACCTTGATGCCCAGCTTGAGCTCGGTTCCGTCTATCACCTTTTGTAATTGCTCGCTCGTGAACTTTTTGTTGCCGAGAAAGGTGATTGAGAGAATCCCGCTTTTCGGTATAGGGGTGGTGTCAACCTTCACTGCAGCCTGGCCTGCGCCGGGAGGAGGTGCTCCCTGCTCCGCCGCGTTTGCGGCAAACGCCGGCATCACCATAAACACGATCAAGACACCGATTGCCATCATTGATTTTACTGCCTTCGATTTCATATTTTCTCCTTTCGATTTGCCTGCCACACACGCCGACGGTGTCCCAGGCGGAATACGGGCGGAACCGTCCAGCGGGATGGCACCGCTCCATTATTTTGGAACAACAACTTCAAAACAAAACGATATTATAAGTGTTTCCAACTAAAAGAGGATGGCAATACATGTTTATTTTATGACATTTTGCGCTGGTCTGACAAAGCAATGTGTTTAAAAGGAAGGAATTTGCCAGAACCAATGAAAAGCTCAGTGTTCATTTAATGAAGACCTGTCATAAGATCGCGCTGTCATCTAAAAAGCTTGGGAATTAACTCGTTGGTCACTCATCACACTGGTCTCCCTGTTCTTCTCCCACACACTGGACCATCCGGACAACTGATATGAAGAGGGCGATAACAAGGGGGCCCATGATAAAACCGATAGCCCCGAAAAAATGGATCCCGCCGAGAATGCTGAAAAAGATGGCCAGGGTGGGCATCTGCATTTTTCCCTTAATTAAAAGGGGCCTTAAAATATTGTCTACGGAGCTGATGCCTAAAACGCCGACTATCACTAAAATAATGCCGGATAGGACATAGCCTTTCAGAAAAAGGTAGGCAGCCAGCGGACCCCAGACTACGAATGTGCCAAGAAGGGGGACGAAAGAGGCAATAAAAAGCGCAAATGCACAGAGCCCCGGAGAGGGAACGCGGAGCAGTGAAAAGGCAATCCCACCGATAATAGCCTGGGCCATGGCTACAACAACACCTCCATAAATAGTGGAGACAATAATATCCTTTGTCTGGGAAAACAGCCTTTCCCGCTGCTTTGCGGAGAATGGAATAAATCGGTTTAATCCCTCGACAAACTCTGAACCGCTCTGGAGGAAAAAGAATGTCGAGAGGATCATGAGAATGAAGTTGGTAATCGCCGATGCGACATTGCCGAGCCCTCCTGTGACGCCGCCCAGCAGGGCTTTCCCAAGCTTAGAAACATTTTCAAGGATTGTCTTCTGAAGGTCTGCCTCGGAAACGCTGACCAGGCCCAGCATCCGGTCCATGATAACGCGCAGGGACGGATTATTGAGCACGGCGTTCAAAGGTTCGAATCGCCCGGCCTGTACTGCATCAATCAGCGCACCTATTTCCTGGGAGATAAGATAGGTAAAATAGGAAAACGGCCCTAGAAGCAGGACAAGAATGACAACGAGTGTCAGCAAAGAGGCGATGGCCCTCCATCTGACATATCTGAGGATGAGTAAAAAAACAGGGTAGAAGACTATTGAAAGAACGACAGCCCATGCTATAGGCGACAGAAAGGGTTTGAATATCTGAAAGCTCAGGTACCCAAGGACAGCTAAAAGAAAAATTAAAGCAGCAGTATAAAAGCGATTTGTCGGCATAGGGATTGTCATGAATATTAAGGTTTTTTTGGAATGAAGTATAGAAATTTTCCAATGGTATGTCAACTCACCATAGTTTATTATTCACTGGTGCCTGAACATCCCGGCTTTAAATATTACGGCTCCAATGCGCAGACTGCTAAGCGTAGCGCAATTCACAGACTGCAATGGAGCACCGGATGCAATTCTCGGAAATGCATGGCTCGGCATGAATTATAACGTCGGCGCTCGTCAACTGATCCTTGATATCCTGCTCCAGGTGATCGCACATGGCATGTACATCTTCAAAGCTGAGATTTCGCGGCATTACAATATGAAGGTCAATGAAACGTTCATTCCCTGCGCGTCGACTGCGCACCGCATGATATTCAACTATTTGAGTATTATGTACATTAAGGCAACCATTCAGAATTTCCTGCTCTTCCTTTGGCAAAGCGCAGTCTATTAGCTCATAGATGGCCCGGACCATGACTTCATACCCTGCCTTCACCACAAAACCTGCCATTATCAGGGCAACAATCGGGTCTAAAATAACTAATTTGGTAAAACGCACCATAAGGAGCCCTAATAATACGCCGGCAGCAGAGAAGACATCAGCGCTGATATTGCGAGCGGAAGCGTCAATTGCCGTAGAACCTGTGGCTCTGGCAACCCGGCGAAGGTGGCGGGAAAGGAAAAAGCTTGTAGCGATTGATATAATCATCACTGCAATCCCTTCATCAGGCCTTATCGCTGTGCCATGGATAATGCGATGTATGGATGAATAAATAATGAAAAAACCCGCTCCAAGCACCAGGACTGCCTGAATCATGGCAGCAAGGCCTTCCGCCTTGCCGTGCCCGAAGGGATGTTCCTCGTCTGCCGGGGCTGCAGACATGTTCAACGCAATGAAAGTAATTCCAATGGAAAAAATGTCGAGGAGGCTGTCCGCGGCCTGGGCAAAGATGCTGATACTGCGGGACATGAGGGAAACGACCACCTTGAGAACAATGAGAAAAATGACGACAACCATGGAAAGCTTTACAGCCCCGGTCCTTGTTGATATGTCCCTCATTAGATTTCTCATGGATTGTCCATTCCCTGGCGATGATTGCGCTTTATCCTGCCAAATCTGACAGATGACGTACGGTAAAGACCGTTGAGACGGCATCTATCAATGGTCAGCGAAATGAATTGTTTTCTTTTGAAAAGTTTGCCCGCTATGCGCAACTCATGTGCAGCATGCAAAAATGTTTTATGGGGGCGCCTGTGGATATACATTATCAAAATAAAGAATAAAAGACAAAATAGAAAAATAATATAATAACGACCCCAATCCAGGCCGGACATACAGGCAGGTCCATTTGACTTTTCCCCTGTAAAAACCTAGAATAACACTCGTTAACATCTAAAACTTTTACATTGAAAGGATCTTTAAAATGGCGACGTCTTCAAACCATAGAGTTACTATCCCCCATCTCTACAACCGTAGAGACTTTCTGAAGATATCCGCCCTGGCATCCGCCGGTCTGCTGGCAGGCTGCGCCGTCAACCCGGTGACCGGACAAAAACAGCTGATGCTGGTATCAGAGGACTGGGAGATACAGGTTGACAAACAGAATTCGCCCCACCAGTTTTCCTCCGATTACGGCACGCTCCAGGATGAGGCATTGAATCAATATATCCGGCAGGTCGGCACTGCGATGATCCCCAATACACATCGTCCCAAGATGCCCTATTCTTTCCAGGGGGTCAATGCAACCTACATCAATGCCTATGCATTTCCGGGTGGAAGCATTGCCGCCACCAGGGGCATCCTTCTCTCCCTTGAAAGTGAGGCCGCCCTGTCTGCGCTTATAGGCCACG
>JBFYXR010000280.1:0-3710 GCA_041310455.1 Desulfobacteraceae bacterium
GGCGTCACGCTTGGATGTTGAAAATGAGGCGCGTAAAGCCACCTTGGAGCTCACGGGGGCGTTCATGGCGCCTTCAGTATGCAGGAGGTTGAAGTTCCCGTATTCCAGCGACCCGGAACCCTCATACAAATCCAGCTTAGGATTGGCGGTTACAACGTTGACTATACCGCCCGGCGAGTTGCTGCTGTACATGGTGCTCTGGGGTCCGTAGAGGACCTCGACGCGCTCAACGTCAAAAAGCCCTGAGCCTGTGTCCTTTTTATTGGAATAAACACCGTCCAGGTTGATGGCCACGGCCGGGGGCGCCATTGATTGGCCTTTGTATGCCTCGCTGTTGTCGGTTACGCCGCGGATTGTTACCCGATACCCGTCCTGGGCCTTTTCGATAATTGTGTTTGACATGCCCTGAAGAATCTCGTCAATGTCGTTCTTTCCGAGTTCTCTGATCTCATCACCGGAAACAACCTCCATGGCGATGGCGACCTTCTGCAGGTTTTCAGCGCGCTTCTGGGCTGTAACCGTGATCTCCTCCAGGGTAAATTCCTCATCCCCGCTTTCCTGGGCGAATAAAGCTGAAGCGCTGCTAAGAGAAAAAACAAGTCCCGTAATTAACGCAAGAAAAATAATATACTTTTTTTTGCTCATTCCCTTCCCTCCTTTTAGATTGTTTTTATGATTTCGCCGGAAATTCTGGCGCTAAGCGCATGATCAGTATTATTCTGCTGGTTGGAACCCGGTCACAATCCATTTAATTATGGATATATTGCGTATTCACTAACAGTTTACTTTATACAAATCAACATAATTTTAATATTGCCATAAATCTGCCTGCCCCGAACCAAAAGGCTCTTTCAATGGAATATCACTATTTAGCTGGAGATTTAATAATGAAGTATTAACAGCCTGTCCGCCATGAAAAATGGATTAATCAGATCCGCCTAACATTATAATAATATTACATTACATCACAATTCTGCACCTCGACAGCTGAGTACTGAAAAACAAAATATCCAAAACCAGCATATAACCGATCGCCCCCATGTTAATTCAATATGATAAAAATTCAGCATTTTTTGGGGATAATTTTTTGCATCAACTACAATTATCTCCAACATATTTGTAAATATTTTATGATTTAATTATGGTGTAATGTTGTTTGGAAGGAGTGAAATACTCTTGTCCTAAACCAATGCTTTCGGATCGCAGATTTTACACAATATTCATACAGTGGGGCAAAAAAACAGAAAAGCCCCGGCAATGACTCAATGTCAGCTGGGGCCAAATAAAAGATTGTTAAATGGATACTAGAACTTTACTGACAACACACCTCCGTAAGTCCGCGGGTTACCTATCGTCAGGAGTTTGCTTCCTGCCATATTAAGCAGCGAACGCTTCTCTGCATAATTGGTTAGATTTTTCACATAGACTGAGAAATTCCACTTGCCGTCCGAGTTGTTGTAGACGACATTGACATCCTCCATATGGTAGCTCTTCTGATGGTTAAGAGGGTAGTCGATCTTTCTCCAGGAGAGATCAAATCCCGGCTTGTATTTAACTGTGAGACCGGCCTTTATGCTTGATCCGTTCGGCAGAAGAAAATTGTGATCATACGTAAGGTTTATGTTCCATGGCGGGGTGCTCATCATGGGCTTTCCATTGAAGCTCTCATAAAACATGTAATAGGCACGGTTCAATGACCGGGCTATGCGGGAAGGTTTTATTAAATTCTTTCTCCTCCCTTTGGGGCAAGGGGAGGCAGGGAGGGGTTACGTTCATGTTGTCTTCAGCCTTCATAACTCCCCCTTGCCCCCTCTTATCTTAAGAGGGGGGAATTTGGGCGTCCCTCTTATCTTAAGAGGGGGGAGTGATTTGGGTGTCCCTCTTATTTTAAGAAGGAAAGTTTTACCTCCCCTTAATTAAAGGGGAGGAAGGGAGGGGTTACTCATTCCTTCTCCACCAGAGCCCACAGCATCCTAATGAGCAGCGTTAATAACAACCTTTGCAGATCGCACCGCGACCCCCATGTAGGGATAGCTGCCTTTGAATGACGTGCAGCTCTGTTCGCCAAAGGCCGTGCTGAATGCCCATGCATGTGTCTTGAGCAGTGAATAATCGGTGCCTGACCAGTAGTTGCCGACCTCCAGATTGGCAAATGGGCCTTTGTTTTTCAGGCCCCACGGGGAATCAGGATACCATCCTGTCCCCTGATCCCCATTTGCATCATAATAGCCCTGGTTGCCGAGGGACTTATAAAACAGGTAGCCCAGTTCGCTGGTCGTTATATTAAAGCCCGCTGCGGTTGTGCCGTCATAGCCGAATGTCCGCCCGCTGTCCACCGTTTTCGGCAGCCTCCATTCACCCTCCCATGCGACGCTTACACCTGGATCCAGTTTCAGGGTCAGCGCCCCCTGGGTGTTTAATCCTGCGGCCCACTCCACCTGGCTGAACCATGAAGTGCGGGAATTGGTATAATCCAGCCACACCAGGCCCTGATCATCCTCATAGATAAGGCTGTATTCTTTAGCAGCGTTATCGCCCGCGGGCATACCCATCATCATGCCCTCGACGCCCTGGGGGCCGCCTGGGGCCTTATTTATCGTTGCCGTGCCGATCTTTGTCAGTTTGGCTTCGACCGTGCCTGAAAGCCCTGCAATCACAAACAGGACCAATATAAATAGCGATATCCTTTTCATATTTTATTCTCCTTCCTGATCAGATCTGAGATGCCGTGAAATACGCATTGCGTAACACCTTCTGAACGTCGCCGCATTTTCCCGTGCAGTCGCCTATGGCAAAAAACGCGTTCCTGGCTGAGCCGGAGAACTTCAGTGCCTCATCCTGACGCGCCTTAAGACCGGCATAAAGCACCACACTGTCGGCCTGGATTGATTTCTCATTGCCTTTCGCGTCGGTGTAGGCAACCTTCCCGTCTGCGATGCGCGTGGCTAAGGCCTCCAGGATATAGCTGAAACCCTCCAGATGATCATAAACATCAACCATTATCTCTTCATAGTGCACGCGCTTAATGGGCAGCAGCTCCTTCCCGCTTGTCAGCATTGTTGTCCTGTGCCCGGTTTTAGCCAGGAACATCCCTGTCTCAACGCCGTATTCACCGCCGCCGATAAGTACGACATTCCTGCCAAGCTCCTTTTCTTTGCTGTAAACATTAATGATATCATAGACATTCTTGCCATCTGCGCCGGGGATCTTTACAGGATTAGGAGAAGCTCCGACAGCGGCTATAACCGCATCGTACCCCTTTGCCTTGATCATCTCAGGGGTGGCCTCAGTGCCCGAATGCACCTCCACGCCGGCCTTCTTTATCTGTCTGATAAGATAATTCTTGTATCTCCTGAGCGCCCATTTATAGGGAGAATAATCCGCATGCAGCAGCAGACCGCCAAGAACGCTGTTCTTCTCATAGAGCGTCACCCTATGCCCTCTTTCCGCGGCAGTGATGGACGCCATCATTCCGCCGGGGCCGCCTCCGATTACGGCAACCTTCATTGAAGAGACCGGGGGAGTAATAATCCGGACAGCCGGCTCAAGGCCCAGTTTAGGGTTCACTGTACACACGCTTGTCCAGGGACCGTCCATAGAGAGCCCATGGCATTTGTTGCACTGTATGCAGGGGGCTACATCCTCGCCTCTGCCTGCATAAGCCTTCTGGAAATATTCAAAATCCGCGTGAAAGGGCCTGATCATGGTGA
>JBFYXR010000282.1:0-7380 GCA_041310455.1 Desulfobacteraceae bacterium
TGTGCTCTTCCGATCTCTCCTTGATAGATACCTGTCCGAGATGACGACCCTTATCCATATGTATGAGGGTACGCTTAACAAGATCATAGGCGACGGCATGCTGATATTCTTTGGTGATCCTGTGGCGATGGAGGACCATGCACAGCGATCGGTCCTGATGGCCATAGATATGCAGAATAAGGCTGCGGAACTGAAGGATGAATGGCTGCGTTACGGATATGAGCTCGGCATGGGTATAGGGATCAACACCGGCTATATGACAGTGGGGAACATCGGCTCGGACATGCACATGGACTACACTGTCATCGGCAACCAGGTAAACGTGGCCGCCCGTCTTGAATCCCTGGCCAAACCGGGGCAGATCCTGGTCAGCCAGAGGACCTACAGCAGGGTGAGCCATATTGTGGAGTCAGAAGACATGGGCGAGGTAAAGGTAAAGGGCATTCATACGCCTGTGATCACATATAATATAAAGGCAAAATAAGGGTTCAGGGCTCAAGGCTTGAGGGGTGAGGCGTATCCTCCTTCGCTGAAGCTTCGGAGGACAGGAGGCGTGAGTGGGAAGGCGAAAGGTTTAAGACTTAAAGGTCTGTTTGTCCTTCAGCCATATGCCCGCCTGCCCAGCAATGACATCCCTGACTGCGACAGCTGAATGTTCTTCGGTATGTTCGGATCCGTTCCTGCCTGACAGGTCTGCATGCAAAAAAAATTCTCCGGACAATCCTGCCAACAGGTTTAGATTTAGCTTGCAATAGCAGTAAAAATATTGGAAAAATAAGCACCAGCAATACGGTTTTTTTGTAGTCCGGTTCGTGGAGTATAAAAATGAGGGTATGCTTTTATTGAGACAGGTTCCCTGACAGCTAAACGGCTGCCGGCAAAGACCTGTTTTTTCGTCCATTATTTATGATGCCGGAGGCATGATCTTATGAACCAGGACATTATATTTGATGTCATGGGCAACACGAGCGCCTTTTCCCTCATGGGGGAGAGCAGCGGATATATGATAACCGTAAATGGCCGTCTATATCTCCTTGAATGCGGATCACCCATATTCCCCTCACTGGGATACAAGGGGATCGGCGATATCATGGGGATATTCGCATCCCATTCCCATGAGGATCATAAGAGATGGTTTACGGACCTTGTGCTTTTCACCTTTTATAATCCGCTGCTGAAACATAAACTCAAGCTCATTTCATCAGAGGTGGTGCTTGAGGAGTTTTCCAAAAATTCCAAGGCCGCCCTTGAGAGATCCCTTTCCACTGATTCCATGAGGATAGTGGACATCCCCTATGAGATTATGGTTGAAGAAAGTCTGATAGGGCCGAGAAGTAAGTATTTCGTAAACCTCAAGAGAAACAGGGACGGTTATAAATACAGGGTTCAAGACAGAAACGGCGATGTAATAGGGCCGGAAAAGGCAAAGATATTTATTAATCCTGCAGCAAACAGGCCGCGCCTCCTTTTCAAGGATGACGACAGCGGTGAGTGGGTGGAACCCGAGAGCTATTATCCCTTCAGCTCCACTGTCTTTTATGAGGCAGAGCAGAATCCTTTTTACGATAAGGCGGCAGGGCTTACCGTCGAGGCCATCAAATCATCTGCCTGGCATGGTGTGCCTACCATTGCCTTCAAGTTCATGACCAGAGATAACTCCCTCCTTTTCAGCGCCGACACCGTTTGGAAGCCTTCCCTGTGGAGGAAGCTGTATGAGACCCGACGTGAGCAGAAATTCGATGTCATCAAGAGGAAGGATTTTGAAAAGAGCTCCATCATCTACGGGGACATAAATGACTTTATTGAAAGGACATGGGGAAAAGAACGATATGACAGGGCTATGGCCGCCTATGAAGGGTCGGTGATTATCCACGATGTAGCGAGAAAAAACAGCATTGTCCATACCGATTATGAGGACATCGCCCATGCGCCTTTTGAAAACCTTGTATTCACCCACAGCCCTGACAATCTGACATCCATAAGGCCCATACTCAGCTCCGGGAAGAGGATTGTATTGAGAGACGGAAGGCTTTTTGAAGCGGTAAGGAATGAGCTGTATCCCTATGACGCCGATGTCTATATCAGGCATTTTACATGCAATATGGTCGGATATATCTCTGAAAAGGGCACCCATAAGATTATTGAAAAGGACGGCATTCTTGGCGCCGTTGACGTGGACAGCCCCGGGGAGGGGATCATGAGGGTTGATCTTTATCAGGATATCAGGGGCGAGTATTTTCCCGCACTGACAAGGGCCGATCAGTATTACAGGGCCAGGCCGGACAGCAAGGTTGAGATGGTTACATCGGGAGCAGACTCCAGTTCGGGCAAGGTTGTCGAGAACATGAGATCCAGGCTGATGAAGCGTCTGTAACGGGCTGCATGCATATTGAGTTATCGTAATTTAATCCGCCTTATTAATGTCAAGAGGAGTAATGAACATGACCCCTTTGAAAAAATATATTGCAATCATCTTTTTCATCCTGTTCCTGTTAACCATGTCTTCCTGCTCAACCGTCCCTGTCCTGCATGTCAATTACAGGATCCCGGAAAAAACCGGTCAGCTTGAGGGGAAAAAGGTCTTTCTGGAGATAAGGGATTCCAGGATGGACAGAGACATGCTGGGGGAGGGGGCGAAGGAGGATTTTAAGAATGTCCTGGAAAACGTTTCCCTGTCCGTGGCTGAGGGAAATGAGAGAGGGTTTAAGATAGGCGTCTTCCCGGTCGCTGAACTTATGCGGGAGATTTTCAGGGAGAGGCTTAGAGGGCTTGGCATGGATGTGGTCACTGACATAAACAGCAGGGGGGATGAGCCTGCGCTTGTTATAGATCTTCAGGATTTTAAGCTGGACCTGACCGGAGGCCCGGTTAAAAAGACATGGACTGCCAGGATGGCCTATAATTCCGAGATACAGGACAAGGGGAAGATGCTTGCAGGCAACAGGATCAGCGGGGAGAGCGAAAAATTAAAAATTGTACAAAGAAGACAGGCCGATTCACTGATGAGCGACCTTGTTACGGATCTTGCAAACCGGCTGGACGTGGAGGCCCTTTTAAGACAGGCCGGTCTGATATAAGAGGGAGTTTAATAACAATTTTATGGAGGGAAAAATGCATATTAAAAAGATTGTCGGAATCACAGTAATTTGTCTGGCTTTTGCATGCTCGGCGCTGGCACAAGGCGCACCCCAGGGCCAGGCCCCGGGTGGAGCACCCCAGGGTCAGCCCCCCGATGGCGGACAGGGAGGAGCACCGGGCGGGGCTCCAGGAGGACAGGGCAGCGGTTCAAATATTGACATGAGTCCGGCATTTAATGATATGGATAAAAACAAGGATGGGAAGGTCACTAAAGAGGAATTCCTGGCGACAGGGATGACGCAGCCTATGTATGATAATCTGTTCGTAAACATGCTGGATAAGAATAAGGACGGCGTTCTTGCCAAGGATGAGCTTGGCGCACCACTGTTTGATGTGGACACCAATAAGGACGGCAAATGCTCTCTTGAGGAGTTTGTAAAGGCTAACAAAAACGCTGAAGCGCAGAGGGCTACAGGCGGCCAGGGCGGAGCTCCCGGAGGGGCTCCGGGGGGCGCACCGCAGGGCGGCGCACCCGGTGGAACTGCACCGTCTGCACCGAAGTAACCGGCTTTTGGCAGGTTCTTAAGAAAGTAAACGCCCGGCAGGATAAAGGCCGGGCGTTTTTTATTCACAATCAGCCTTGCCGCTGTCACGGCCATTTTAATCGACAATGAGACTTTTACATTGGATTTCTAGCTGCAGTGCAGCGAAATGTTAATAGCTTTAATACAGAGAGAGATTTTTTTAGCTCCGTAGGAGCGGAATGTTAATAATATTACACCCGAAATGCATTCATTTTTTATATCGCTCCTCCGGAGCTAAAAAAATTAAATTACAATTTATATGCTATTAATATGTCGCACCTATGGCGCTATATCCTGGAAAAAATGAAGTTTCATAAAAGAGAAGGAGTTGCCATTATCTGATAACCCTCCCCTATGCAATCGAATTTCCTTTGAATTATGTCTTTGACATATATCCGGTTCTATGTTACTCGTTGCGACAAAATTCTGACGAAAAGTCATGGAGGTTATTACATGTTTGAGATATTAAGACGAGAGGAAATGGCCGGCGGCACGGTGGTCCTGAATGAAATCAGCGCTCCCCTTATAGCGAAAAAGGCAAAGCCGGGCCAGTTTGTTATTCTGAAGGCAAATGAAACCGGTGAGCGGATCCCGCTTACCATGGCCGATACTGATCCGAAAAAAGGCACAATAACAATTATCTACCAGATAGTCGGGAAATCAACGTCGCTCTTCAAATCCCTGCAGGTCGGAGGCAGCTTCCAGGACGTGATCGGTCCCCTTGGGAAGGCGACCCACATCGAGAAGCTCGGGACCGTAGTCTGTGTCGGCGGCGGCACCGGTGTTGCGGTGATGCATCCCATCACCAGGGGGCTGAAAGAGGCAGGGAACAGGGTAATCGCGATAATCGGAGCCAGGAACAAGGACCTCCTTATACTGGAAGACAAGATGAGGCTGGCGTCCCACGAGCTGCATGTCTGCACCGATGACGGCTCCTACGGACATCACGGCTTTGTGACCGATGTGCTCAAGGAGATCCTCACAAAGGAGGACGTCAAGCTGGTTGTGGGCATAGGCCCTGTGCCAATGATGAAATTTGTCAGCAAGATTACAGCGGAATACAAGGTAAAGACCTTTGTCAGCCTCAACGCCATCATGGTTGACGGGACAGGGATGTGCGGCTGCTGCAGGGTAAGCGTCGGCGGCGAGACCAGGTTCGCCTGCGTGGATGGACCGGAATTTGACGGGCACAAGGTGGATTTTGAAGAACTGGGTCAGCGCCTGCAGGCCTATAAGGCTGAAGAGGCCGAAGCAACCAATAAATATACATGCCAGTGCAGGGCGGAACGTTAGTTCCAGGCGCCCGGCCCATAAGGCATTACGGAGGATATCATGTCGGAAAAAACAGGCAAAAGTGATCAGGCTTCCAGGCAGCCGATGCCGGAACAGAAGGCTGAGATTAGAAGAAGAAATTTTGAAGAGGTCCCATACGGATATACTGAGGAACTGGCGGTAAAAGAGGCAGAGAGGTGCCTTGACTGCAAAAAGCCGGCATGCGTGAACGGCTGTCCGGTTTCCGTCAACATACCCGATTTTATAAGGCTTATAAAAGAACGCAAATACACGCAGTCCATAAGGAAGATATGGGAAAAAAACGCCCTCCCGGCCGTCTGCGGCAGGGTCTGCCCGCAGGAGAGCCAGTGCGAGGGGGAATGCATCCTCGGCAAGAAGGGCGCCCCGGTTGCAATAGGCAACCTGGAACGCTTTGTGGCTGACCTGGAACGCAATCACGGGAAGGGCGACCTCCCTCCCAAGGCGAAATCCACCGGGAAAAAGGTCGCGGTTGTGGGATCAGGCCCTTCAGGTCTGACCGTTGCCGGCGACCTCATACTCAAGGGACATGATGTCACGGTATATGAGGCGTTTCACAAGCCGGGAGGCGTCCTTGTGTACGGGATTCCCGAATTCAGGCTCCCGAAGGAGATAGTCTTTTCAGAGGTAAATTTCCTGGAGAGGCTCGGCGCCAGGGTTGAGTGCAATATCGTTGTAGGAAGGACGGTTGATCTGGATGAGCTTTTTGAGAAGGGCTTTGATGCGGTTTATCTCGGGCTCGGAGCAGGGCTCCCGAAATTCCTGAATGTCCCGGGCGAAAACCTCATAGGAATATATTCCGCTAATGAATACCTGACAAGGTCGAATCTTATGAAGGCATACCTGTTCCCGGAATATGACACCCCCATTGTAAGAGGTAAAAATGTGGCTGTATTCGGGGCAGGAAACGTGGCAATGGACTCTGCCAGGACAGCAATGCGCCTGGGGGCGGAGACGGTCCGGATCGTATACAGAAGATCAAGGGATGAGATGCCCGCGAGGGCAGCCGAGATCCACCACGCCGAGGAGGAAGGGATAGAATTATCCCTCCTGACCGCGCCGGTGAGATTTTTAGGCGATGAAAAGGGAAAGGTGACAGGCGTGGAGTGCCTGAGGATGGAACTGGGTGAACCTGATGCATCAGGGCGCCGCAGTCCGGTGCCGGTTGAAGGCTCCAAATTTAAGATCGAATGTGACCTGGCGGTTGTCGCGGTAGGATCAGGGGCGAACCCCATCCTGACCGGCTCGACAGAGGGCCTCGGCCTGAATAAATGGGGCTACATTATTGCCGATCCGGAAACGGGCAAGACCACAAGGAAAGGCGTCTGGGCGGGCGGCGATATCGTGACAGGTTCGGCAACCGTTATCCTTGCCATGGGCGCCGGAAGGATGGCCTCCGATTCCATGCACAAATATCTTGCCCTGGGGTGGTAGGTAGATGGAACAAAAAGTACAGATAATAATTGACGGGAAAACCCATGAATGTCCCCTCGTAATTGGGACTGAGGGCGAAAGGGCCATAGACATTTCCAGGCTGCGGGCGGAGACAGGGCTCATAACCTTTGACCCGGGTTATCCCAACACGGGAAGCTGCAAAAGCGCAATTACCTACATGGATGGAGAAAAGGGCATCCTTCGATACAGGGGCATACCCATAGAAGAGCTGGCTGAAAACGCGTCATTCGTGGAGACGGCCTATCTGCTGATAAACGGCGAACTCCCCACCAGGACCCAGCTTACCCGTTTTTCGGTATTGTTGAATGACCATTCCCTTATCCACGAGGACATGCGTCATTTTTTCGCCAATTACCCCAGGGGCGCCCATCCCATGGGGATACTCTCCTCCATGGTTAATGCCCTGAGGGCGTTCTATCCGCAGATACCCGAACTCTCTGAAATGGAGGAGGTAAACATTACCGTCACAAGGCTCATCTCCAAGGTAAGGACCCTGGCGGCCATGTCCTACAGGATATCAAGGGGGCACAGGGTGGTTTATCCCAAACCCGAGCTTACCTATGCGGCAAACTTCCTTAATATGATGTTTGATTCGCCGGTGAGGCCCTATGTCATCGACCAGGACCTTGTGCATGCGCTTAATATCTTCTGGATCCTTCACGCGGATCATGAGCAGAACTGTTCGACAGCAGCCGTCCGCCTGGTAGGAAGCGCCAAAGTCAATCTCTATGCCGCCATTTCAGCGGGCATATGCGCCCTCTGGGGCCCTCTCCATGGAGGGGCCAACCAGTCTGTGATAGAGATGCTTACCGAGATATATGAAAGCGGCGGAGATGTCAGGCCTTTCATAGAGAGGGCAAGGGACAAAAATGATCCCTTCAGGCTGATGGGTTTCGGGCACAGGATCTACAAGACCTTTGACCCTAGGGCCGTGATCATGAAAAAATGGTGC
>JBFYXR010000283.1:0-8512 GCA_041310455.1 Desulfobacteraceae bacterium
TGTGCTCTTCCGATCTCAACCCGCCGCCGCCTATATTCGAGAGCATGGATGTCATCTCGGGCACCTTTTTTCGGATGATCTCTTCGGCCTGCAGGGTGACCTTATCCATCGGCTCCAGTGTTGTCCCTACCGCCATCTCGAGACTGACGCTAACCTGGCCTTCGTCGCTTGTAGGCATCAATTCAACCCCTATAAAGCGCACCAGGAAGACTGAAAAGACAAAAAGTCCCGCAGTCACAAGAAGAACGGTTTTGCGATGGTCAAGCGCCCATTTCAGAAAGGCGCTGTAATATTGTTCCACCTTCTTGAATCCGGCTTCGCTGAATGAATAAAACCTGTGCAGGATGTTTTCTCCATCATAGTGTTCCGCAGGGGTGTAGTGAAGAAAACGCGAGGCAAGCATGGGCACAAGACTGAGAGCTACGAAAAGGGAACACATGAGGGAAAAGCACACGACAGCGGCCATCTGCTGGTATATGATGCCTGACATCCCCTGTATGAAGACAACGGGGATAAAAACAACCAGGGTTGTAAGCGTGCTCGCCACTACCGCGGCAACGACCTCTGAGGTGCCGGTTATCGTGCTGTCAATGGGATTCAGGCCCGCTTCACGATGACGATAGATATTTTCAAGAACTACGATGGAATCGTCCACAAGCATCCCGATCCCCAGGGCAAGGCCTCCGAAAGTCATAATGTTGAGGGTAAAACCGCCGAAATATAAAAGGGCAAATGTGGCGATTATGGAGATCGGTATGGCGGTTGAGATTATAAACGTGCTGGATATATTCCTTAACATCAGAAACAGAATCAACACGGCAAGCACCCCCCCGATTATGGCCGAGAACCCTACATCATTGATGGATTGTTCTATGTACTTCGATTGATCCATCATGGTAAAGATCTTAATCTGAGGGAGGTCAAGGTTGATTTTTTCTATCTCTGCCTTTATGGCCTGAGCGACCTCAACGGTATTTGACCCTGACTGTTTATATATCTGGAGGTTCAGGCCTTCTTCGCCGTTGATACGGCTCAGGTTGGTGATCTCCTGCCATGAATCTTCTACCTCTGCGATATCTCCTACCCTGATCGGCGTGCCGTCTTTGATAGCCACCACGGTCTCGCTGATATCGTTTAATGAACTGAATTCCCCCTGGGTCCGGATAAGTATATCCGAGTTGCCCTTTTTATAGGTGCCTGCCGGGACATTCAGATTTTCATTGTTCAGGGCGGTAATAACGGTCTGCGGCGATATGCCCAGGGCCTTGAGTTTTGCGGCCTTGAGGTTTACATGTAACTCCCTGGCCAACCCTCCCCTTATACTTGTAGATGCAACCCCATTAACCCTTTCCAGCCGGTATTGCACCTGATCTTCTATCACCTGGCGCAGATCCAGGAGATTCATGTTGCTTGAAACGCCCAGATAGAGTATGGGCATCGAGTTCACATCGAATTTCATAATGTTCGGACGATCGACATCATCAGGCAGGGAGCGGGAGACGCGGTCTATACGTTCACGGACATCGTTTGTTGCGACATCCAAATCCGTGCCCCATTCAAAGGAAACGCTGACTCTGCTGCTTCCTTCAGATGAGGTTGAGGATATCTCTTCCACCCCCTGGACTGCGGCCAGGGACTCTTCCAGGGGTCGTGTTATAAGCTCCTCTATCTCCAGTGGACCCACATTGCCGTAGCTGGCGGATACGGTTACCGTGGGGTATTCAACCGACGGCATAAAATCAATGGAGAGCCTCTGGAATGAGACTGCGCCGATAAGTATTATTATTAAAAAAATTATAGTAGTAAGAACAGGTCTGTTTACGGAGGCTTTTGCAATCATCGCCCTCTCCCCCTGTTAGGCTCCGATGCCTCGCCTGCAGGTTGAACGGGGGCCGCATCACCGGATTCATCGTTTGAAGAAACATAGCCGCCGTCCTGAAGGAGGTGCTGTCCGAGGGTTACCACCGGGCCTTTTATCTCGGGAGAAATAATCTCGGTTTCTGTCCCTGTGGAAATCCCTGTCTCGACGGCATAATGCCTGGCGATCTTTTTTTCCGAGGCCGGATCTTTTTCAACAACAAAGATGCCTTCCTTGCCGCTGCTCTTTACTATAGCTTCAGTGGGTATCACCTGGGCAGCCTCTTTTTCCTGCAGGACGACGCTTACTATGGCAAACATGCCCGGTTTCAAAAATCGCTCTTTATTCTCGACCTCCACCTCAACCTTTGCGACCCTGGATGCCTCTTCAAGGACCGGGGCGATACGGGCAACCTTTCCTGTAAATGTATTTTCAGGAAAGGCATCCACCTTAACTTCGGCAGACTGGCCGACCTTGATGCGGCCATAGTCCTTTTCAATAATGGTAGCCTGTATAATAACCGAATCAATCCCGATTATTGAAACGATAGAAGAATTAGGGGAAAGGAGGCTTCCTTCATCCACATACCTCTCGCCTATAAAACCCGGTTCGGAAACGGCAAGTATCGTATAGTTCAGGCGGATTTCAGCGGATTTGAGGGCAGCCTCACGCTGCTGAACCTGTGCCCTGGCAAGTTCCAGCCGTGATTTCTGGGCGACATAGCTGGTTGATGCGGTATCCAGTTCCGATGAAGAGGCAATCCCCTTTTCCTGAAGAGAACGCGCCCTGTCGAGTTCCTGCTTTGCCAGCTCGAACTGGCTTTCCGATTCGGCAAGGGACGCCTTGGCAATCTTGAGGTTTGCCTCAGCCTCAAGGACCGCCTGCTGATACTCTGCATCATCAAGACGTGCTATAATCTCACCCTTGTTAACCCAGTCGCCTATCCTCCTTGTGATCTTCACTACCCTTCCTGATACCTTTGGGGAGATGATGTATTGGTAAGCCGGGTCGACAGTGCCGGTGAATTCCCTGATCTCCTTTATGGCTTTAATGCTTACATTCGATGTTTCTACAGCTACAGTTTGTCCCTGTCCCATCCCCGGCATCCCGAATTGTTCGGATTTGGTCATTAAAGAGATGATGCGCCACCCGAGAAAAACCAGGAAAATTACACCTATTGTTATAAGAACTGTTTTTTTCATTTTTTCCCCTTGCCGATAATTATGCCTTTATGATTGAGCCCGATAAAAGAATATATAAGAAGTCTAACAACTTTTCAAACGGATTTAAATTTGTTTTACATTGTCCACCATTTATTCATAATTAATAAAATATACTATCCTCTTTTTATAAATACGGCGCAGACAATCAATCCTCAGCCCTCAACCGAAGGAAATATTTATTGCGCATGATAACCCCGCCGCTTGCGGTGCGGGGCTTCATTTTACCCCGGATACTTTTCAGCCGATGTTGATGAAAATATGGCCATTGACAAACCCATGGATAATAAATAAGATACAGCAAGGTTTACATCGAATAACTGATAGAAATATATGTAAAAATAATGATTAAATGTCTAAATCCGATTTGCAGAATACCCGTATAGAAAACAAATTGCCTGTGGCCAGGGAAGGGCTGCCCTTTATAATCCCGGGGCTTGTCGTCACAATCCTTCTTTTTTACTGGGAGGTTTACCCGGTAGCAATACTACTGGGCTTGATAACCCTTTTCACACTCTGGTTTTTCAGGGACCCTGAACGTGTAAGCCTTGCCGGGGAAGACGCCGTGCTTTCTCCCGCCGACGGGACGATCATCGACATCAGGCAACTTGAGGGCGTCAATAACATCACCGGCAGGCCGGCATTAAAGATAAGCATATTCATGTCGGTTTTTAATGTCCATGTGAACCGGATACCGGTAAAGGGAAGGATATCAGGGACAACCTATAATCCCGGCAAATTCTTTTCGGCGAACCTGGACAAGGCCTCCGAACAGAATGAAAACAACTGCGTTGCCCTTGATGCATGGAATGGCCAAAGGGTAGTCTTCGTTCAGATCGCGGGATTGATTGCCAGGCGGATCGCCTGCTGGATTAGAGAAGGGGATCAGGTTAACGCGGGACAAAGGTTCGGACTTATAAGGTTCGGATCAAGGGTGGATATATATCTGCCCCCGGGAACCAGGACAGAGGCCCGGATAAAGGAGAGGGTAAGGGCGGGTGAATCTATAATAGGATATTTGCCATGAAACAAAAAAGAAAAAAAAGGGACAACAGCATAGACAAAAAGGGAATTTATATCCTGCCTAATCTGTTTACATCTGCGAGCCTTTTCAGCGGATTTTATGCCATCATTGCATCCATCCAGGGGCGATATGAGGCGGCTGCCATAGCGATCATCATTTCTGCTGTGCTGGACTCCCTTGACGGCAGGGTCGCGCGATTAACCGGGACCGCCAGTCACTTCGGGGTTGAATATGATTCGCTTTCAGACCTTGTCGCATTCGGCGTAGCCCCGGCTATCCTTGCCTTTCTGTGGGCATTGGAGCCGTTCAAGCGTCTTGGATGGCTTGCGGCATGCCTGTATGTAATCTGCGGGGCACTGCGGCTTGCCAGGTTTAACGTGGAAAAGAATTCATCAGACAGCACCTTCTTCAAAGGGCTGCCGATCCCTGCCGCGGCCATATGCATTTCCTCCATGGTCCTGTTCGCCAGTGACATCAGCAGCCTGTCTGAAATGAAACATAATATAATCATTTTTATGATCTATTTCCTCTCCTTTCTCATGGTCAGTTCCCTGCGCTATTACAGCTTCAAGGAATTCAACATAAGAAATCAGAACCCCTTTAACGTCCTGGTAGCCATAATTTTAATCTGCATTGTTATTGCCTACAGGCCCAATGTCCTTCTCTTCCTTTTCTTTATACCATATGTGTTTTCCGGACCTATTGTTTCACTGTTCCATTTTTATAAAAAACCGGTTGCTGAAGGTGATTCTTTTCATGCACCTCAGCAGGACCGCGATAGAAATAATAAGGATGAAGGATCAGTTGATCGGGGGATCAGCAGGTAACGCCCGATGAAGATTACCGGCGGCAGGTCAAGGGGTAAGATCCTCGCATCCCTTAAAGGGATGGAAATACGGCCCACCTCCAGCAAGGTCCGGGAGGCGATCTTTAATATTCTGGGCCAGGATATGACCGGCATCAGGGTTCTTGACCTCTTTGCAGGAACCGGCATATTAGGAATCGAGGCGTTGAGCCGCGGGGCAGAAGGGGCAATATTTGTAGACTGGGCGGAACAGTCGATAAACATAATCAATAAAAACCTGGCATCATGCGGATACAAAGACATATGCAGGGTTCTGAAGAGAGATATATTAAAGGGACCGGATTTCCGCTTCCTGCCCCTGAAGGAGGAAATTGATCTCGTATTTGTCGATCCGCCCTACAGGAAAGGGATTATTCCTCCTGTCCTTGCAGCCCTGTCCGGTTGCGGCATCCTGTCCGGGCAGTCCCTTGTAGTAACGGAGTCTTCAGAAAATGACGCCCTGCCCGAAAGGGCGGAAAACCTCCTTTTATCCGACACGAGGACATACGGGGAGACAAAGATAGACATTTATAAAAGAGAGCATTGAAATGAACCAGACCCTTGCAATTTATCCCGGCACATTTGATCCGCTTACAAACGGCCATCTGAGCATCCTCAACCGGTCTTTGAAGATATTCGACAGGCTTATTATCGCGATCCTTATAAACCCCAAGAAGACCCCGCTTTTTTCTCTTGAAGAGAGGATAGATATGATAAGGGAGGTCCTGGGCGACAAGGAAAATATTGAGGTGGATTCCTTTGAAGGGTTGCTTGTTGATTACGCGGTACAGAAGGGGGCAAACGTCATAGTGAGGGGGCTGAGGGCACTGTCGGATTTCGAGTTTGAATTCCAGCTGGCGCTTATGAATAGAAAGCTTAACAGGGATGTGCAGTCAGTGTTCCTGATGACGGATTATAAGTGGTTTTATACAAGCTCCACCATAATAAAGGAGGCCGCCAGCCTTAACGGAAACATCTCGGGACTTGTCCCCCCTATTGTCTGTCAAAGGCTCAAGGAAAAATACGGCTATAAAAAAGCTTGACACTATCAAGGTCATAATTCATCATCGGATTATATGCCTGGTCGGGGTTATGTTCCGGCTTTCGATTCAATCCCAATACGCCAAGAGAACAGGAGGAAAGGATGGCTTTAACCAAAGAGACAATGATAAACGATGTTTATAATGAAGTGGGCCTCAGCAAGACCAAATCACGCTCTGCTGTAGAGAACCTTTTCGAGATTATCAAGGGTGCCCTCGCCAAAGAAGAGGATGTCCTTGTAAGCGGTTTCGGAAAGTTTCTGGTAAGAAACAAAAAAGAGAGAAGGGGCAGGAATCCCCAGACAACCGAAGACCTTCAATTAAGGGCAAGAAAGGTCGTTGTGTTCAAGACATCAAGCGTAATCAGAATGAATATCAACGAATAATTCAGATCCTGAGGACGAAGGCCTCGGCAAAGCCCATGTTCTCTAATCTCTTCTGAAGCTCCCCCGCCCTGGCCAGTGTGGTTGACCTGGACACATGGACCCTGAAAAATACACGGCTGTCCTTGTCGGCATATTCCATGATGTTAACGTATTCAAAATCCGCCCTTAATCGTTCAGCAAGATTAAGGGCATTAGTCCTGTCCCTGAACGCGCCCACCTGCACGGTGAATTCACCTGTTTCAAAGTCCCTGAGATCCAGGACCGGCGAAGATCCGGTTTCTGACAGGGCATCCCCGAGTTCTTTGCCGAGCGCCACGACCTTAACATCAGCCAGGCCCGCATCAGCCATGCCTATTTCCCTGGCTGCGCCGTAGGAAAGGTCGATGATTCTGCCCTTTACAAAAGGCCCCCGGTCATTGATTCTTACAACAGCGCTTTTATTGTTTTCAAGGTTGACAACCTTTACATAGGTACCCAGAGGGAGTGTCTTGTGGGCTGCTGTCTTTTTATACATATCATATGTTTCCCCGCTGGATGTGGGCCTGCCGTGAAAGTCCTCCCCGTACCATGATGCCTTGCCGGTCTCAACAAATCCCATTGAATCAGGCAGGGGGTAGTAACGCTCACCATTGACAGTATAGCAATCGGCGGGGATTTTATCCGTATTTTCAATCCGGGCGGTTTTTTCTGAAGGTGCAGGCCCGACAACCTCCACATGAGGTCTCCCGCTGATGCAGGATGCCGTTATGAAGGGGATTGCCAGTATAAACAGGATGCGGGTTTTCATTTGCTCAGATTATTTCTACCTTTTTTCAGGAAATATATTGCCTATTGTCCGGATTGATGATCTCCTGCCGCTGTGAATTCTCAAGAACAATTGCTTCATCACAATCAGCTTGAAATGTTAACCGAAGATAGCTTAATACTTCCTTGAAATCCAGAAATATCTGTTTCCTTCTTTTAGCAGCACCGGAGTTCCTGCCTCTTCGGCTTTATTTATGTCTTTCAAAATATTAAAAAATATATTAATAACTGATTATTGTTGGCCTCTCTATAAATACTGGCGCCCTATTTTAATCGGCCCCGGTTTTATAGCATATTTGAATCAGCCATGGGACAAACGGCATCCATCGAGGTAGATAGTGCCCCAACAGACATCGCAAAAAATCAGGCTCAGCATGAGGCAGGCCATTGCCCTTCTCCTTCCTTACATAAAAGATCGCGTGGTGGCCCAGATCAAATCAGTCTGGCTTATAATTCTTTATCTGGTTTTCTTTCAGACATTCATACTGAAAATAGCAATCTTCGAGGCATCTGCAATCTCCATCGGCATAGGACTGGTTGTGGCGGGCCTTGCCCTGTTTATGGAAGGACTATTCCTGGGTCTCATGCGCCTCGGCTCCCTTATAGGCGGCGGCCTCCCCAAAAGATCCCCAATGATTGTTGTCCTGGGTTTCGGATTAGTCCTCGGATTTCTGGCAACCCTTGCCGAGCCCTCCATCCAGATCCTTCAGATGGCCGGAAAATCCGTTAAACCCTGGGAGGCGCCCCTCCTTTTTCTCCTTCTTAACAGGTACTCCAATTTTCTTGTATATGCTGTTGGAGCAGGCGTGGGCGCATCAGTGTGCCTGGGGATGCTCCGTTTTTACTTCAGCATATCGCTCAAGCCCTTTATTTATATATCTGTAGGGGTGCTTCTTCTGCTTACTTTCTGGGCATCTCTTGACCCTAATTTGAATAATATTATCGGGCTAGCCTGGGACTGCGGCGGGGTAACAACCGGCCCGGTCACAGTGCCGCTTGTCCTGGCGCTCGGAATCGGGATATCCAGGATGGTCGGGACAGCGGATTCAGGCGCTACCGGCTTCGGTGTCGTTACACTTGCATCCCTGCTTCCCGTTGCATCCGTTCTTGGACTCGGCATGTATTTCAGCGGTTCAGTTCCTCAACCCATGAGCGAAAAAGACTTCTTTAAGGCTGATAACAGATCCGGGATCGAAATGCTTTTTAAAGACAGGGAAGCCTTATCCGGGTATGTCCTGAAAGAGGCCGGTGCTGATGGCCGGCTGTCCTTTTTTGAGGGAGACAGCCGGAAGATAACACAATACATTGAGGAACTTGCAGGGTCCAGGGATAAGTC
>JBFYXR010000285.1:0-4330 GCA_041310455.1 Desulfobacteraceae bacterium
TACATTATTGGGACATGGCATGCAGTATCTGCATCCTGTGCACGGCACAGGAGTCAATCCGATGTAGGCAGCTCTGACCTTTTCAATTATGACCTGTTCTTCAATGCCAAGTTTTCCGACACCTGATTTCACGGCAATAGCCAGATTTTCAACCACCTGCTGCATATTGCTCATGCCGCTTAAGGCCACGGAAATCTCCGGCTGGTTCCACAGCCACATGAGACCCCATTCAGCAAGGCTGCGTTTAACCGGCGCCGAATCCCATATCTTTGAAACGGCCTCCGGAGGTCTTTTTGTAAGCAGGCCTCCTCTCAGGGATTCCATAATAACTACGGCCAGGCCCTTTTCTGCTGCGTATTTCAATCCCTTTATCCCGGCCTGCCTTTCTATATCCATATAATTATATTGTATCTGACAGAAATCCCAGCCTTCGTAGTAATCAATTATCTCCTTGAAGACAGGAAATTCATCGTGGAATGAAAACCCGATATAATCAACCAGCCCCTTTGAAATCAATCCCTCTATGAACTCAATTGCCTTCCACTCCCTGAACATATCCCAGCATTTTTTATTCATCCCGTGCAGCATGTAAAGGTCTATCTTATCGGTCTGAAGGCGTTCACGCTGTCCATCAAAATATTTTTTGAATTCATCTGGAGAGTTGACGAAGAAGGGCGTCAGTTTTGTTGCAAGCTTGACCTTCTGCCGGTATCCATCCCCGAGTGCCTTACCAAGCACCTTTTCGCTGTTCCCCATGGCATAGGGGGCAGCCGTATCAACATAGTTTATGCCGTGATCTATCCCGTAACGTATGATCCTGATGGATTCATCTTCATCCAGATGAGACATATCCTGATCGACCTGCGGAAGACGCATACAGCCGAAACCCAGCGCTGACGCCATCCATTCAAGTTTTCCGAATTTTCGATATTGCATTCAATGCCTCCATAAATCATTGCGGGTATTCTCTTAGATATTATGCAGCTTGACAAGCATTTTTTAATCTCCTACATACTGATAAGCATTTTCATATTTGCGGATCACGGAATCATCGAACATGGTTTGATTCACAAACTGATGAAAAGAATAGCTTCAGCTTTAAAAAGGAGGAAGTTAATGGGAAGGGGTATTTTTTCATTAATGCTTATGGCGGTCCCTGTTGCTTTCATGATGGCATGCATGTCATGTTCTGATGGGATTGAGGAGAATACGCTGCTTGAAATCAAACGTCTGCAGGCCCGAAATGAAATCCAGAATCTTATGGGAAGATATGCATTCTATCATTCATCCGGCTTGAATTTTATGGCTGCCCAAAGGCTTTTTACAACCTATGATGATACTGTAATAGAAATGATGTGGGGAAGATATACAGGCAACGATGCAGCCCGCAGGTGTTTCACGGTGGCTCACCGCATTTATGATCAGCCGGCTATTACCGCCCTTAAACTCAGCGTGCCTGAGCTTACGCCTGAGGAGCAGGCCCTGATTAATTCCAGTGAGACCCGCAATAGCCCTGCCCCCGTAGGCGTTGAAGGAACTGAGGCCAATACCGGCGACCCTTCCCGTGGCATTACGGATGAAAGCAGATCCATGACCGCTCCTTCTCAGGCTCCGGCTGATCCCCTGTCCGGTGTTATTGAAAATGAGTCCGGCGTTATAACCACAACCGTAGATTTAAAAGAAAATGCACGCGCATCACTTCGTTTGCAGGCCCTTACCACACCTGTAATCGAGGTAGCCGGGGACGGTGAAACAGCCCGTGCAGTGTGGATAAGCCCTGGCATGGAAGGAACTGAGCCGGCCTGGATAAAATTCGGGTGTGATTTCAGGAAACAGGATGAAGAATGGAAGATCTGGCACCTCCATGTATATGGCCTCATGACTGGTTCCGAGGTAAGGAATTCATTCACGCCGGATATTACACCGGACAACGGCGCGGATAAGGCGCCGACAACCAACTGGGAATTTTCCAGACAGGCTGTATTTACTCCCTATGAACCTGAGCCGCCTCAGCCCTATGACACATGGGATTATGCCACAATCCAGCCGAAGAGCTATGGCGACCCGAACTGACACGACAAAGGCAAGCCGAAGCCAGAAGACCTATATTTTTATCATAACTCCCCCTCACCCCCTCTTATCTTAAGAGGGGGAGGTTAGGGTAAAATAAAGCAGAAGGAAATGTGGTCAGACTTTGAATCTTAAAAAAATTAAACTGTCAAGAATGAAGGCGTGAATACCCCCTTTTCAGGTTGAAACAACCATACTTTGATGACAACATGTTCTTCTGGAATCTAATCCGATATATAAATGAACCTAGAAAACCGTTTTAAAACCATACAACAGATCAACTATATCTTCAGTCTTCTGCATCCCCAACTCAATCAAAGGCCGGTCCGTTACCTCTTTTCTGAAACGTTCGGCGAATAGATTCCGTGATGGGGCTTCATAGAGGACACCGATCGTATAGGTTTCATTTTCTTCCATCGCTTTATTCATGGCTGCCCTTCTGTCTCCCGGGTCATATTCCCGGTCAAGTTTTTTTACCCTTTCCTTGTACCAGCTTATGGGATGTGTGCCCCATGTAATGCATGGCTGGATGATGTCCACATAGGATAGCCCTTTATGCCTGACAGCCCTGACAATTAAATCCCTCAGGTGATCCCGTTCCAGGGCAAAACCTCTGGCTACAAAGCCGCAGCCCTGCATAATGGCAAACGCCGGCATATTTATTGGTGCAACCTGCACGCCTCTCATTTGAAGCCGTCTCTTTTCTCCAAAAGGCGTGGTGGGAGATGCCTGGCCTTTAGTAAGGGCATAGATTTCATTGTTATGGACCAGGACTGTGATGTCAGGATTACGCCGGACTGCATGAATAAAGTGGTTTCCCCCTTCACCGTAACAGTCTCCATCTCCTGTAACTACTATTGTTGCCAAATCAGGATTAGCTACCTGAATCCCGGTGGCTACAGGAATTGCCCTGCCATGCAATCCATTGAAAAAATTGCATTTAAGATAATGGGGCAACTTGGCTGCCTGGCCGATCCCTGATACAAGGCAGATTTCATGAGGGGCCCTGCCAAGTTCAACCAGAGCGCCTTTCAGAGCATTGAGGATGCTGAAGTTAGGGCATCCCGGACACCATTGAATTTCAACCTGATTATTATAATCATCAAGATTGCTCATAAAATAACCTTCTTATATACTCGCCGGTTATGGGCAGGCCGTCATACCTGGAAATCAATCCCTTTATACTGATATTGTATTCACTTTTCAGCATCCGCGAAAGCTGACCAAGGGTATTGCCTTCAACACTCCAGTATGTCTTATCTTTCGGGAAGTCATATGCCGGCAGGGGCCAGAGTTCCGTGAAATGGATTATGCCCGCGTTGATTCCATCACTTATCAACAATTCCGATGCCTCAATAAGCGCCCCTCGTGTGGAACCCCAGCCTATGAAAACAATTTCCGCCTCTTTCAAGGATATCTCTTCAGGAGGCAGGACAGCACCTTTTAGCCCATTTAATTTGGAAATTCTTTTTTTGACCATATTGGGGGCAGTTGCTGCCAGATCCTCCGTGATATGCCCATATTCGTCATGTTCGTCACTGTCAGCGCATACAAGATGTTTCGACATGCCGGGGATAAGCCTGGGGGATATTCCATTATCCGTAAACATGTATCGACGGTAATTCTCAATGCTGGAGGCATCTGTTGTTTGAAAATGCGGTACAGTCTTTCCCGGTTCGAAGTCCTTTACTGAAAAATGGCTGTCTGCAAAAAACTGGTCCGTCAGGACAATAACAACTGTTTGATATTCTTCGGCTAGATTAAAGGCTCGGATCATTTTCTGAAAGGCATCCTTTGGATCGGAAGGGGCAAGAACCAGCTTGGGGAATTCTCCATGTCCGGCATGGATCGCAAAGAGCAGGTCTCCCTGTGCCGTTCGCGTAGGGAGACCTGTTGCGGGACCCGGCCGCTGTGCCAGCACAATTACCAGTGGTGTTTCAGTCATTCCGGCAAGACTGATGCCTTCCACCATCAACGCGAAACCGCCCCCTGAAGTAGCGGTCATGGCCCGCACACCGGCATAACTGGCGCCAATGGCCATATTGACTGCTGCGATCTCGTCTTCAGCCTGTTCAGTGAATATCCCGAGCCGCTCTTGCAACGAGGCCAGATAGGTGATTATGCCTGTCGAAGGTGTCATGGGATAGGCGGACATAAAGCGGCAGCCGCCATAGGCCGCGCCTAGGGCAAGGGCCTCATTTCCGGAGATTACATAATAAGCATCATCTCTCGCAGGCAGCTTCCATGGGCACATAGCACC
>JBFYXR010000286.1:0-7218 GCA_041310455.1 Desulfobacteraceae bacterium
GGTGCTATCCAATATCATTAACGGCAAATATGAAGGGAAGATTATACCGGTCAATCCCAAGGCAGGAGAAATACTGGGTGTAAAATGTTATAAAGACTTGTCTGATTATAATGATAAGATAGATCTGGGCGTTATAGCAGTGCCGACTAAAGCCGTGAAGGACGCGGTCATGTCCTGCATCTCGGCCGGGGCAAAGTCTATTATAGTCATAACCGCCGGATTCAAGGAGGTTGATGCTGAAGGCGCGAAGCTTGAGAAAGAGATCGCCGGCATGTGCAAGACCAGAGGAATTCGTCTCTTGGGGCCAAATGTCCTGGGCTTAATAAACACCTATCATAACTTGAACGTGACCTTCGCCAGGAATATGCCCAAGAGAGGCAACATCTCTGTCATGTCTCAGTCAGGGGCAATATGCGCTGCCATACTGGACTGGGCCGACGCCAGGAGTCTTGGACTGGCCAAGCTTGTAAGCATAGGAAACAAGGCGGACATTAATGAGATCGACCTTCTGGAGGCCCTGGGGGAAGATGAAGAGACAAAGGTAATAGTCGGGTATCTTGAAAACATTATTGACGGCAAGGAATTCATCAGGACTGCTGAAAAGGTAACATCAAAAAAGCCTGTCGTCATATTTAAGGCAGGGACAACATCAGCGGGGGTAAAGGCTGCCTCTTCCCATACCGGAAGCCTGGCTGGAGCAGATGTTGCCTATGGTGCGGCCTTCAGGCGTTCAGGGATAATCAGGGCGGATAATTTTCAACAGCTGTTCGATTTCGCCACCGCATTATCCATGCAGCCTCTGCCCAAGGGCAAATCCGTAGCCATTGTAACAAACGCCGGCGGGCCGGGGATTATCTGTGCCGATGCCGTTGAAAACTCAGGACTGAAGGTGGCACAGCTTGATACCCAGAGCGCCACTGCCCTGAAGAAAAAGCTGCCTGATGCCGCGAGCATCGGAAATCCCATCGACGTCCTTGGGGACGCTGATCCGGAACGTTATGCTGTGGCTATAAAGGCTGCTATGGAATCGGATGCGGTTGATGCAGTCATCACACTCCTGACGCCGCAGCTTATGACCAAGCCCATGGAGACGGCAAAGATCATATCAACCTGTTCGGAAGGCAAGAAACCCCTACTTGCGTGTTTCATGGGCGGGAAAAACGTCCTCCCCGGAAGAGAAGAACTGGTTTCAAGGAACCTGCCGGATTATGAAAGCCCTGAAAGGACGGTTGACGCACTTAAGGCCATGTATGATTACAGTCTCTGGCGTAACAGGGAACCCAGGGTCCTTGCCCGCTTCACGGTCAACAGACGCCGTGTGGAGCGCATATTAGGCATCTATCAGAGGATGGGCAGGATACAGATGGGTGAGGCCGATGCCAAAAAGATCCTTAAGGCCTATGGTTTTTCAGTCCCCAAGGGAGATATATGCAGGTCCGCGGACCAGGCGGCAGATCTTGCGGATCAAATAGGCGGCTCTATGGCCATGAAGATCGTCTCACGGGATATCATTCATAAGAGTGATGTGGGCGGAGTTATGATCAATCTGCAGAACGCGGACGCGGTCAGGGACGCCTATGACATGATGATGCTGCGCGTGGAACGAAGGATGCCCGACGCCCATCTGGAAGGCGTTTATCTCGAGCAGATGGCCCCCAAGGGGCGCGAGGTAATCCTGGGCATGACAAAGGATCCCCAGTTCGGCCCCATGATGATGTTCGGGCTCGGCGGGATATTTGTTGAGGTTATGAAGGATGTCGCTTTTCATCTCGGGCCTGTGACAAAGGAAGAGGCGCTGAAGATGCTTGAATCCACCCGCTCCTATGAATTCCTGAAAGGGGTAAGGGGACAGGCGGCTGTGGATATAGAGGCGATAGCGGCAGGTTTGCAGTATATCAGTCAGCTGGCGGCGGATTTTCCACAGATCGTTGAGATGGATATCAATCCTTTTATAGTAGGTCCGGTAGGGACTCATTCCCTTGCCGCAGACGGAAGAATAACGCTTTCAGAAAGTTGGGTGAAAAATGGCTGAAATAATAAATAAAACAAACAATAAAAAAATGCCGGATTGGCAGAATAGATTCAGTGTTATCGTGGAGACCCCGGAAGAGGCGGTAAAGAGGATAGCCCCCGGGCATCGCGTCTTTATAGCAACGGGATGCGCTCAGCCCCTGAGGCTGATAAAGCCCATGGTCGCGCGCTCCGATGAGCTTGTGGACGTCGAAATTATACAGCTGCTTACCATGGGAGAGGCGCCCTACGCTAAAAAGGAGCTGGCGGACAGCTTCAGGGTCAACAGTTTTTTTATCTCTGAAAACATTCATGATATCGTAAAGGCCGGTTTAGGGAGCTATACGCCGATACTTCTTTCGGACATACCAAGGCTGTTCTCAAACGGTCAGGTCCCCCTGGATGTCGCGCTGATACAGGTCTCTCCGCCTGACGATGAGGGCATGTGCAGCCTCGGGATCTCCGTGGATGTTGTAAAGGCTGCCGTGGAAAACTCCAAGCTTGTAATAGCGCAGGTTAACCCCCGGATGCCGAGGACCTACGGGGACAGCCTGATCAACATCTATGAGATAAACGTCCTTGTTCCTGTGGATGAGCCTCTTATAGAAGCTCCGCCGATTGAAGTGACCGAGGAAATCCAGCATATCTGTGAGAATATTGCCGCCCTGGTAGAAAACGGGTCAACAATTCAATTGGGCGTCGGCAAAGTCCCCCAGGTCCTTATGGATTACCTTACCGACAAAGAGGACCTTGGCGTACATACCGAGATACTTACGGACAGGATGGTGGACCTTGTGAAATCCGGCGCTGTTACCGGGAAAAGGAAGTCACTCGACCGCGGAAAGATCGTGACGAGTTTCTGTTTCGGGACCCGAAAGCTGTATGATTTCATAGACAACAACAAGATGTTTTCCTTCAGACGCACTGAGTATGTCAATGACCCGAGGATCATCAGCCAGCACAACAAGATGGTATCCGTCAACACGGCCATTGAGATAGACCTTACAGGACAGGCATGCTCCGATTCCCTCGGCACTGAGTTCAAGTCAGGCATCGGGGGCCAGGCGGATTTCAACCGCGGGGCCAACAGGTCTGAAGACGGAAAGAGCATACTGGCGCTCCCCTCAACCGCAAAAAATGGAACAGTATCGCGCATTGTTTCCCTCCTTACTCCGGGCGCCGGCGTCGTCACAACCAGGGGCGACATACACTATGTAGTGACGGAATACGGCACCGCATATCTCCACGGCAAGAGCATAGAGGACCGGGCCATGGCCCTCATAAGCATCGCACATCCTGACTATCGCGCCGAATTGCTGAAGAAGGCCGTCGAATTCGGATATGTAGTGCCTGAGATGGCCGGAGTGGAAGGCAAGCTCTTTGTCTATCCAAAAGAACTTACCACTACAATGCTGGTGGACGACGGGACAAAGATCAAGTTCCGCCCGATTCATCCCACAGACTCGAGCAAAATGAAGGACCTGTTCTACAAGCTTTCAGAGGGCACCATCTATTACCGTTTCGGATGGCAGATGAAAAGGCTGCCGCAGAAGCAGATTCAGGATTTTGTGTATATTGATCACAGGAATGAGGTTGCTATTGTCGGGACCGTCCCTGATGCGACAGGAGAAATGATAATCGCCTTCGGGGGTTATTACCTGGACAAAAAGAATAACAGGGCGGAGGTTGCCCTTGTAGTGCTGGATGAGTGGCAGAATAAGGGGATCGGGTCCTTCATGATAAAGTACCTTGCGCGGATAGCCCAGAAGGACGGGATCCGGGGGTTTACCGCTGAGATACACACGACGAACAAGACCATGCAGACGGTAATGCACAAGCTGAACGGCAAGGTCGACAGCGTCCTGGGAGGCAGCATATACAGCATGAGCTCTGATTTTGTGTGATCCTGATCGTTCAGGTCACGAGGTTGTGTCTTCCCGGATCGCGGCTTGTGAATTTAATAAATTACTCTTGACTTTTAATAAACGTAGAATTATAAGGCCGTCATGGAAAATTTAAAGAAAATTAATATTTACAGCCCGCCCTCACAATGGTGGTGGCTCAACTCTTTTACGGAGGAGAGCCTGGGCTGATAATTGCATTCAAAACCGTGGGCGCCTCCAGCAGGTCCCACAGTAAATTAATATTCTAAGGCCGTGGGACTGAAAACCCCCCGGCCTTTTTTATTTGGAGTTGTTGCATGACAATAAAGCCTTCTTTTTCTGAATTTCAGGAGATGTCCATTAAGGGAAACCTGATACCCGTTTATCAGGAATTTCTTGCAGACACCGAGACGCCGGTTTCTGCGTACCTCAAGTTAAGGGAGGACTCCTATTCCTATCTGCTTGAGAGCGCTGAAAGCGGCAACAGCTGGGGCCGCTTCAGCTTTATAGGAATCAGGCCTTTTTTAAAGGTCCTGTCATGGGATAACAAGGTCGAAGTTGTAGACCGGGATTCAAGTGAGGTCCTGACAGACATTGAAAACCCGCTCCTTGTGCTCAGGGACCTGTTGAAAAAATATCACCCTATTCAAGCAGAAGGCCTCCCGTCCTTTCAGGGAGGCATGGTGGGCTATGTCAATTACGACCTCATAAGGAAATGGGAGCGCCTGCCGGGGATAGCGCCCCTTGACAGGGAGGTCCCTGAATCCCTGTTCATGGCATGCAGGATCATAGTAATCTTCGATCACTTTTCCCATGAGATAAAGGTGGTGAGCTTCGCCCTTTTAAAAGACGGTGAAGATCCGCAGGAATCTTATAAAAGGGCATGCCTTGAAGTCAAAGAGACAATCGGAAAACTCCATGGCAGGATGCCTGATTCAGCCAGGGAGGACAGGCTGTCAGTCTCCGAGCTTTCGTCCAATTTTCAAAAAGAGGATTTTGAAGCAGCCGTGAGGAAGGCAAAGGAGTATATTGTTGCAGGAGATATAATACAGGTTGTGCTTTCCCAGAGGTTTTCCGGGGAGATCTCGGGAGAAGGTTTCTCTCTTTACAGGAGGCTCAGGAGCGTCAATCCCTCGCCCTATATGTTTTATCTGGATTTCGGCGACATAAAATTCATAGGCGCCTCTCCGGAGATACTTGTGCGGCTTACCGACGGAAAGATTGAACTGCGCCCCATAGCGGGCACCAGGCCAAGGGGAGCTACCCCCGAGGAGGACCTGGCGCTGGAAAAGGAGCTAATGGCCGACCCGAAGGAGCGTGCAGAGCATATAATGCTTGTTGATCTTGGCAGAAACGATGCAGGGAAGGTGGCTGCGCCCGGCACGGTTAAGGTCCCGAGGCTGATGGAGGTGGAGCGTTATTCCCATGTTATGCATATCGTTACAAGGGTCGAAGGCACATTAAAGGAGGACCGGGACTGCTTTGACCTCTTCATGTCCGCCTTTCCTGCAGGGACGGTAAGCGGTGCGCCCAAGATCAGGGCAATGGAGATAATCAGCGAGCTGGAGCAGGAGCAAAGGGGCCCCTATGCCGGCGCCGTGGGCTATTTCGGATTCAGCGGGAACATGGATTTCTGCATAACCATAAGGACTGTTATTGTTATGAACAATAAACTCTCGATCCAGGCGGGAGCCGGGATCGTTGCAGACTCATCTCCCGAAGAGGAATACAGGGAGACATTGAGGAAGGCGGGTGCCATGTTCAAGGCCATAGAAAAGGTGAACAGGTTATGATTCTTTTGATAGACAACTACGACTCCTTTACCTACAACCTGGTTCAGCTGCTTGAAAGCATGAATCAGGAGGTTAAGGTCTTCAGAAACGACTGCATAGGTATCCCCGGCATCGAGTCCCTTGCTCCATCAGCCCTGATGATATCGCCGGGACCCGGCGCCCCTCACCAGGCAGGTGTATCCATTGAGGCAATTAAACATTTCGGAATGAGGATGCCTGTAATAGGCGTGTGCCTTGGGCATCAGGCAATAGGAGAGGCATACGGGGGGAAGGTCATAAAGGCCGGCCGCATAATGCACGGAAAGACATCCATGGTCTTCCATGACGGCCGCACCATTTTCAGGGGCATGTCCAACCCCTTTGAGGCCATACGTTATCACTCCCTTATTGTGGAGAGGGAGAGCCTTCCTGACTGCCTTGAGATAAGCGCGTTTACCGAGGAGGGCGAGATAATGGGTTTAAGGCACAGGGAATATCCTGTTGAAGGCGTGCAGTTTCACCCTGAGTCGATCCTGACCCTTGAAGGTCCGTTGCTTTTAAAAAATTTTTCTGCCATGGGGAGGCCGATAAAATGATTAGAGAACTTATCTCAAAGCTCGTAAGAAGGGAAGACCTGAAACAGGAAGAGATGGAAAAGGCAATGGACGAGATAATGTCCGGCATTGCCACACCTGCACAGATAGGGGCATTTATTACCGCATTGAGGCTTAAGGGTGAAACCGTGGATGAGATTGCCGGCGCGGCGATAACCATGAGGGCAAAGGCGACGAGGATCATGGCGGGTTATAAGCCGTCTGACGGGGTGATCCTTGACATCGTAGGCACGGGCGGAGATGAGTCAAAGACCTTCAATGTCTCCACGACCTCGGCCTTTGTTATCGCGGGCTCCGGGGTTATCGTGGCAAAGCACGGAAACCGCGCCGTATCGAGCCTGTGCGGGGCGGCCGATGTTCTTGAGGCCCTTGGCGTCAACCTCAGCATCCGGAGCGCCGATGTGGAAGGATGTATCAGGTCGGTGGGAATAGGCTTTCTCTTTGCTCCTGTTTTTCACGGCGCGATGAAGCACGCCGCGGGGCCCAGAAAGGAAATAGGTATAAGGAGCATCTTCAATCTGCTCGGCCCCCTGACTAATCCGGCAGGGGCCAATGTATTGCTGCTGGGAGTCTACAGCATGGACCTGACGGAAAAGATCGCCGGCGTCCTTGAAAGGCTTGACGCCAGGGAGGCCTTTGTCGTATGCGGCGAGGGGAGGTATGACGAGATAAGCATATGCGGCCCGACAAAGATCTCTCACCTGAAGAACCGCGAGATAAAGACCTTTGAGATAACGCCGGAGCAGTTCGGTTTCAGGAGGGCGGCGATCGGTGATATAATAGGCGGAGATGCAAAGGAAAATGCGGAGATCCTCAAGGGGGTGCTCAAGGGAGAAAAGGGGACAAGGCGAGACATGGTCCTTCTGAACAGCGGTGCAGCGCTAGTTGCGGCAGGAAGGGCCAGGGATCTCCCAGAAGGATTTAAAGCCGCTGCCGATT
>JBFYXR010000288.1:0-3667 GCA_041310455.1 Desulfobacteraceae bacterium
ACAAATATTGTTGAGGCGCGCATATGCCGATTGAGAGATAAGATAGATCGTCATTATGATAATAAAATGATTCACACCATCCATGGAGTTGGTTATGTACTTAAAAAACCCAATTAAGATAATTCATGCTCTGGCGTTCAGATTAACTGTGTTGTATGCAGGGATATTTATTTTAACTTTTGTGGGCTCAATTATATTTTTTTTCATATATGCTAACATCAATCGTTATCAAAGCGAAAATCAAGACTATTTAAATGAGGTAAAAGATTTGTCCTTTATTTTAGTTTTAAAAGGGGTTGAAAATTTTAAGACCGCAATTGTCATCCAATCCGGTGATGATAAAACAGAGAAGGCGTTTTACAGCCTTATTCCAGGGGATGGCGCTGAGATCGGTTCACCAAATTTGTCATCTTGGCGCTTTTTATCCGATGAAGCTTCCCTGAAAAGATTCAACAGCGGCCCCGATTATCTATTTGAGAACTTGCCGGCCCCTAATATCTCCAAAACCAGTATTCGTTACGGCTTTCTGGATAAGGACAAGCTCATCCATCCAAGACTACCCTCGAGTGCCGATGAACAGTTTCTGATGACATTCAAGAATAGGATAGGAATACCATTCGTCATTATAGTTATCTTTGCCGGACTAGTTGGATGGGCAATGGCAAAACGAGCACTCTCGGGTCTCGATGAGGTGACGCGCACGGCAACAGCCATTTCGCGTAATGACGACTTCAACTGTCGTGTCCCAATAAAAGGAAAATGCGATGAAATAGACCGTCTTGCAATTACCTTTAACAATATGCTGCAGCATATCCAGGAGCTGATCAAAGAGATGAGAGAAATGACGGATAATATCGCTCATGATCTCAGGAGTCCGATTGCCAGGATACGAGGCATTGCCGAGATGACCATGATAACCGCCAAGAGCAGCGCCGATTACGATCTAATGATCGGTAGTGTAATTGAAGAATGCGACCAGTTGCTTGATACGATTAAAATGATGCTGGATATTTCAGAAGCTGAGGCAGGCATCTCAAAACTGAATAAATCAGAAATCAATTGCTCAATATTGCTGAAAAAATCATGTGAGCTCTTTAAGCCTATTATTGACGATAAAGGTATAAAGATGGTCCTGGACTTGCGGGAGGACGTAACTGTTTACGCAGATAATAAAAAATTACAAAGGGTTGTAGCCAATCTGCTTGATAACGCAATAAAATATTCACACACTGAGGGCACGATTTCTATCTCTATAATGAGAGATGAAAAGAATGTCAGTATTTCCATCACGGATAATGGCCTAGGAATATCCCCGCAAGATCTGCCACATATTTTTGAGCGTTTTTATCGATGCGACTCCAGCAGGTCAAATATTGGAAATGGCTTAGGCCTTTGCTGGTCCATGGCTATCATAAAAGCACATAACGGGAGTATCTCCGTTTCCAGTAAACTGAATGAAGGAGGTACATTCACCATCACAATTCCTCAAAGGTAATTCAGGCCCGGCCTCTTTCTCTCTGAAATATTACTTTATATTAATCTTTTGGTCATCTTCTGGTTAAGTTTATTATTATAATATTTTATAATTTATCACTCACATAAGTTTTCCCTATATTAATAAGAAAAGGAGGATATTATGAAACTGACCGGATCATTTATGGGAAGACGACAGTTTATGATTGCCGCTGGTGCGGCTTCAGCGTCGGCGCTTGCCATAAAAAAGCTCGAGGGGGCTATCAAGCACGTTTTACAAAATGGTGTCGCGAATGCATCTGAAAGGACCGGCAAGGCAGGTATGAAAGCGGCAAGCAACAGGTACAGTCATCTTTTATCACCGCTTAAAATTGGGAATGTGGTACTGAAGAATAGGATGTTGTCCACCAAGGCCCTTCCGCATTTTCTTCAGGGGCCGGAGGCTTTCCCCGCCGATTCGACGATATCCCATTATGCGAATGTTGCCAAAAACGGCGCCGCTGTTGTTACTGTGTCCAGGATTAACCTCGAGGAAAGAGGCATTCAGAATTATGTGGCACAGATAGCGGACGCCATTCATCTCTATGGCGCCAAGGCCAATGTGGCCCTAACCCAGAGTGCTGAACCGAGAGGATACAACATCAGCGACATAACACCCGATCCGTCGGCGCCTTCGGAAAGGTATCGAATTGCCGAAGGAAAGGAAATGCCGGTTGATATGATAAAGAAGATGATAGAGGACTTCGCGGCGTCGGCAAAGAGTTATAAAGATCTCGGATTTGACATGGCGTGTATCTATATGTCATATCGTTCCTCGATTTTCGCAAATTCTTTATCGCCTGCCATGAACAAGAGAACGGACCAATATGGCGGGAGCATTGAGAACCGGGCGCGCTTGACCATTGAGCTGTGTCAGGCCATTAAAAGGGCATGCGGTCAGGATTTTCTGATAGATTGTCAGATCAGCGGCGAAGAGGAGCCGGGCGGCTATACCATAGAGGATATTGTTAAATACGCAAAACTGTGGGAGGGCTCGGTTGACATTCTTCAGTTTCGGGGATGGGACGGCGTGTCTTCCCATCCGATGGGTTACAATTCAGAGAAGGAAAAACCCCTGACCCTCCATTATGCCGAGACTGTAAAGAAAAGCGGCGCAAAGATCATCACCATGCCGGTCGGAGGATTCCAATATCTGGATCTCCTCGAAGAATGGATCGCAGAGGGAAAAACCGACATGGTGGGCATGGCCAGGTCTTTCATATGCGATCCCGAATACGGCAAAAAGGCCTATGAGGGCAGGGGAGAGGATGTGGTGCCCTGCATACGTTGCAACAAATGCCATGGAAACAGCCACGCACCCAATCTTGACGTGTGTTCCGTTAACCCTAAGTTCGGCCTTGCGCATAAAATTAACCGGATGATTGACGCCCCCACTGCGTCAATGAAGGTTGCAGTCATAGGCGGTGGTCCTACCGGCATAAGGGCGGCCCTTATAGCTTCAGAAAGAGGGCATAAAGTGACACTTTATGAGAAGAGCGGGTCCTTGGGCGGGCTGCTCAGACACTCGGATTTTTACTCGTTTCAGTGGCCCCTTAAAGAATACAAGGATTATCTTATTCGCCAGGTGGATAAAAAAGGCATAGAGGTGTTTTTAAATACTGAAGCCACTCCTGACATGATAAAGGCAAAGGGGTATGACGCAGTTCTCTTCGCCGTCGGCGCCGAGCCTGTTATCCCGAATATTCCCGGTGCGGATGGCAGCAATGTATATAATGTCGCTAACGTGTATGATAAAGAAAAGACCCTGGGTAAAGATGTAGTATTTATAGGCGGTGGCCTGATCGGCGCACAGACCGGGATGCATCTGGCAGAAACGGGCCACAAGGTAACGGTCCTGGCAAGTGGGAAACAACTGATAGAATATGAAGGCCCCCATCAGGGAATCCCTACGGATACCTATGAAGATATGAATAACTTCAGTTATATCCTGGAGACCACAGCCTCCCGCATCTCTGAAGGAAAGGTATTCTATAAGGATAGTGCGGGCTCTGAGAGGTCCGTCCAGGCAGACAGCGTGGTGATATTTGCCGGCTTCATGCCAAGGCTGGATGAGGTCATGAAGTTTTCAGGCTCGGCAGGCAGGTTCTCTATCATAGGCGCCTGCACCGGCGAGGGGGGTAATGTGCAGATGTGT
>JBFYXR010000289.1:0-7308 GCA_041310455.1 Desulfobacteraceae bacterium
CACTCCTGGGTAGACGGCAGTTCCTGATTACATTTCTTGTCTCCAACCTTGCACTGTTCTTCGGAAGGGCTGCGAGGGCCTTCGGTCCAATCTTTCAAACCGCAGCGGCAGTGGCTGCCAATAAACCGGTTGCCTCTACCGGCGAATCACTTAAAGGGATTGTAATCTATTATTCCGGCACTGGAAACACCGCGAAGATTGCCGGAGCCATACACCGAGGCATGAAGTCAGTGATTGCCTGTGATGTTGCTCCTATAAATAAAGTGAAACCCGAAGACATGTTAAAATATGATGTTATGGCTGTTGGCTCTCCGAACTGGTTTCACCGTGAAGTCGCCAATGTCAAGGTCTTTACGCATGACATGCCCCGTATGGATGGAAAACATTGTATCCTCTTCGCTACGCAGGGGGGGCAGCCCATAGTTCAATTCTGGTCGATGTCACGGAATATCCTGAAGAAGGGCATGTCCATTATCGGCTGGAACTTCTGGTACGGGACCTCGGATATGACGCTGCACGTGTCCAGGCCGGATCGTATGCACGGCCACCCTGACAGGATTGATCTTATGGAAGCGGAGGCATTCGGCAGACAAATGGCGAAGAATTCCGTGAGAATTTATGCCGGAGAAAGTGACCTTATCCCGGAGATACCGACACCTCTGTCCGGAGAAGGCATGTGGCTGCCTTCGGTGAATGAAGGGGGTGAAATAAGCCCTGCACACGGCGCGCCGAATGCCGTCCCGGAATTTGACCTGTCAAAATGTGTTTATCCCCGCTGCACTCAATGCATGGACAACTGCCCGGTGCAGGCAATTGACTTTTCCGTGATAACGCCTATCGGTTCAGCAGACTCACCGCTGGTCCGAAAGGAGGCCTGTGCACATTGCGGCGCGGTATGTCAGAGGGTCTGTTATTATGACGTCATTTCATATGAAGCGGAAAAGACAACCCATGAAATCGATATGACCAAGTGCACCTACCCCAAATGCAACCTCTGTGCGGAGGAGTGCCCGCAGGCCGCCATCGATTTCTCAAAAACTCCTCCGGTTTTTCACAATCAATGCGAAGGCTGCGACCTGTGCTGGTGCATCTGTCCCAAAGACGCTATTGACATCCCCAACATGGCCGCGATACATTTGAAGAAGGCCTGGTATTTGAGGGGGTCAGGAACGGAATCAATGCCACAGGTCCTACATTCAACGACTCGGGAAGGAGAACCCATTGCCGAAGCGATCAGCAGCAGGGTAAATGTTCTGGCGCCTGACTTCCGGCAACTGATCCCGGATGAGGAGGTGGGCGTGAGGGGGCAGCTTATGTATGACACCAATTACCCGCGCGTCGTGCTTAATAAGGAAGACTGGCCCTTTGAAGTGGATGAGACATAGTTCAGAGACTCTTACACATTACACAGTTATTCTTGAGAAAAGGCATTTTTTACGGTAGTCCATAAAGGTCCGATCCCATTCTCATGTCAGATCGGAGTGAGGTGAACAACCATGATGAAAAAACGGGCACGGCCGGGAGTCATTATTCCTGTTGAGGCCCTTCTGCATATATATAATCTTCTCATCATCATCTATCTGTGCGTCTTCTTTTCACAGATCCGCATGTCCCCTGCCCTGCTAACGTCGCACATCGCCGCCGCCGCCGCTTACATGGCCTTCCAGTACTTCAGAAACAGGCGTAATAACCGCTTGCTGCAGATAGGCACGGTCTTGATACCCATTTTCCTGCTCAGCGCCCTTCACTACGAGACAGGGCTGTTCAACAGGGTCATCTTCCATGATTTTCTGGACGGTTTTGTGATTAACCTTGACAGGACCGTCTTCGGCTTTGAGCCATATCTCCTTTTAAGACAAAAGTGCCCTTCTGAACTGCTGGCGCAGCTGTCTCATGCTGCCTATGCAAGCTTTTATGCGCTGCTTATTGCCCCTGTCACCTTGCTGTATCTGCAGGAAAGAAAGATCGCCTCGTCTCCTGAAGCGCCAAAGGAATTCTGGAGCCGCGCCTCCCGTCTGAAGGAGATGCAGTTCGTCCTGATGTTCACCATGCTGAGCTGTTATATTATTTTCGTTATTTTTCCGGTAAAAGGCCCCACCGATAATCATTCAGCCCTGTTCCCGGAACCCCGTGGGATGGTGGCTTTAATGAATTATCTGTTCAGCAGCGGAGATCTTGACGGAGGCGCAATGCCCAGCTCTCATGTGGCCGGCGCACTGGTGGTGGTTATCTATACCTTCAGGTATCTGAAACGATGGTTTTGGATCGCCCTGGGTTTGTTCGTCCCCCTTGCTGTCTCCACAGTCTATAATTCTTACCATTACGCGACCGATGTCGTCGCGGGTTTGATTGCAGGCTGGCTTTTTTACCTGGCAGGGAGGGCGGCATTCAGGAGAGTTGATTATTTCCATGAAGGCGCCTGAAGCTGTTTCTCGGAGCCGGCTAAGGAAGGATAAAGGAAAAAGGTTAAAGGAGAATGGCAGTCTGAATTCTATTGCCACCTGAAGATCTTCAGGGATACCATGAAGGTCAGGATCAGCCAGATCGTCATTACAGAAAGCTCCAGCCATATGCTGTAGAGCGGCCTGCCGTCGTTCATCACGGCGCGCAGGGCGTCGTTGAGGGCCGTCAGAGGCAGGGCCCTGATGATGGGCAATGAAAACTCCGGGAACCTTTCATAGGAAAAGAAAGAGCCGCTTAGGACGTACATGGGCATCATGATGAAGTTCATCCAGCCGCTCGCCCCTTCAAGGGTCCTGGTGCGCGCAGCCACGAGAAGGCCCAGCCCAGCAAAGGTCAGTGACCCCAGTATGGACACGACAACAAGGTCCAGCACAGATCCGAATACCTCCACCCTGAATATGAGCCACCCCAGAACCACAAGCATCGCCACCTCCGGGATCAGGAAGATCATGCGCGAAAGCATGAAGCCCAGCATGTAGTGCGAACGCCTCATGGGTGTAGCTGCAAGCCTCTTTAACAGCTTTCGTGTTCGCGCGAGAACCACGGCGAAGCCTACCCCCCACATGCCGCTGCCCATGAGGTTCATGCCGATCAGGCCCGGGATCAGAAAGTCGATGTAGCGGGAGCCTGATGTCTCGACCCTGTTGTCACGGATGGAGACCGTATCCTTTCGGCCAAGGCCCAGCTCTATTGCATCCCTGCTTGCCATATGAGCCATCTTGCTGTTGGAGCGGGTCTCATCATAGGTAAAGACCAGGCTTCCCGGTAAATCACCCGTCTGCCCGGTCCCGGTGCTGTCGTCAATGCCTATGATTAAATCGACCTTACCCTTGCGAAGCTGCTCATTCGCTTCCCGATAGTCAAGGATAATGGGCTCTATGTCACTGCGGGCGGACAGGAGTTTTGATATCCGGCCAGCGCCGGCTGATTCTTCAACAGCTATGCGCAATGTATCTGCCGGCTTTTCACGGAATGCTATCCCCAGTGCAACGGCAAGCAGGATCGGGAACACGAAGACCCAGAAAAGCATCTCCGGCTCACGCACGCTTTCCTTTATCCGTGAGACCGTCAGTTCATACAAAGGGTTTCTGATCTTATCCTTCATCGCTGAGTTTCCCCCCTGTCATGCTCATGAATACATCCTCCAGCGTCGCCTGGCGCGTCACCAGGTGATGCAGCCTTGCGTTCCTCTTTTCAACCGCTGCTAACAGGGCAGGCAGCGTATTGTCAATGGAAACGACCTTCATGACATAGCCCTCATTTTTTCCTTCAACCGTTTTTACGCCCGGCAGGCCCTGCAGGACCCAGGCATCAAACTCGCCCAGGATGCGGAATTCTATTATCTCCCTTGCGCCAAGAGATGCAACCAGTTCGGAAGGAGTGCCGATTGCCAGGAACTTCCCGTGGTCCATGATCGCGACCCTGTCGCAAAGCCGGGCTGCCTCCTCCATGTAGTGCGTGGTCAGCATGACGGTGCCGCCGCTGAGCTTAAATCCCTCGACCACATCCCAGACCCTTGCCCTTGCCTGGGGGTCCAGACCGGTTGTGGGCTCATCCAGGAACAGCAGCTCCGGATCGCTAACCAGTGCGCATGCCAGCGCAAGCCTCTGTTTTGTCCCGCCTGAAAGTCTGTATACCCTCTCCTTCCGCTTTTCCTCCAGTTCGCCCAGCCTGATCACCTCATCCACTGAGCGGCCCCGGCTGAAAAAGCTCCTGAACAGGCGAAGGGTCTCCTCAACGGTCAGCTTGTCCGCAAGTTGGGTCTCCTGGAGCTGCACCGCGATCCGGTCCCGGAACTTCCGGTCATTTCCGCTCCCCCAGCGATAGCCAAGCAACTCAACTATGCCGCGGTCCGCCCTGGTCAGACCTTCCAGGACCTCGACCAGTGTGGTCTTGCCTGCGCCGTTCGGGCCCAGCAGGCCGAAGCAGTCTCCGGTCCGGACCTCCCGGTCAATGCCGTCAACAGCATGAACGGACTGGAAGTACTTCCTGACGCCGATGCAGCGCACTGCTGCGGCGCCGGATGTAGTTCTCCGTCCGGATATCTCCTCTTTAACGATTTCCATGTAAGTAACTTTATTTTGACGATGGCAAGTCAACCCTGGCAGGCCGAACTGCAAGGGCTTCACACATAAAGTTGGGCTTAAACCACATGTTCCCCTGGGAGCCGAAGTACATGTTGAAATCCCATGCATGCATGGGATAGGCCTCATATTCGGTGCCTGACATGTAGGAATTAGGCAGAAGGTTAACAAAGGGGCCTTTGTTTTTCAGCCCTGCCCAGCCCGCCTGAACGTTACCCTTGGTGTCATAATATGCGAGATTCCCCAGGGACTTGTAGAACAGGTGCCCCATCTCGCTGGTTGTTATGTTGAAGCCTGCGGTCGTTGTGCCGTCATAACCAAATGTGCGCCCGCCGTCCACGGTCAAGGGCAGTCGCCAGGTGCCCAGCCAGGCTACGGTTACGCCGGGGTTGAACTTGTAGGTCAGCACCCCGGAGTAATTCAGCCCGGCCGCCCATTTCACCATGCCGAACCATCCTACGCCGAAGGGTTCCTGTGGTTTAGTGTAGTCCAGCCATATCAGATTCTGATCATCCTCATAGATCAGACCATACTCGTTACCGTTGTACGTGGCAGTCCCGATCCTGGTCAATCCCGCAAAGGCCGTCCCAGAATAGATCAAGACCGCAAACAAAATCAAAGGCAATATCCATGCTCTTTTTATCATTATCATTCTCCTTCTTTTCATAAGGTCTTCTAAAGCACAACGTCAGATCTGAGACGCCGCAAAAAATGCACTGTGCGTAACGTTTAGTATGTTTCCGCCCTTGCCGCCGCACTCACCTATTGCGAGGAAGGCATTTTTAGCGGAACCGGAAAACTTCAGGGCGTCCGCTTTTTTCTGCCTGAGCCCGCCGTAAAGCACCACGCTGTCGGCCTGGATGGATTTTTCATTGCCTTTTGCATCGGTGTAGGTGACCTTTCCCTCAGAAATGCCTTTGGGTATTACCTCCAGGATATAATGAAAGTTTTTCAGATGCTCATAGGTATCGACTATATATTCGGGGTAGTGGACCCTCTCAACGGGCAGGAGCTCTTTTCCACTCGTAAGCATTGTTGTTGTGTGTCCGGCTGCCGCCAGATATATTCCTGTCTCAACACCGAATTCTCCGCCTCCGATAATCACAACGTTCTTCCCCAATTCCTTTTCCCTGCCATAGACGGCCATCAGGTCGTATATGTTCTTGCCGTCTGAACCCTGGATCTTGGGGACTATGACATCCGCCCCGATAGCGGCCAGGACCACTTCATAGCCCTTTGCCTTGATCATTTCCGGTGTGGCCTCCGTTTTCAGCAGCACTTCAATGCCTGCCTTTTTCACCTGTCTTACAAGATAGTCCTTATATTCTTTCTGGGGCCACTTGTGGGAAGCATAATCCGTATGCCTGAGAAGCCCCCCGAGGGCGTCGCTTTTTTCGTATACGGTGACCTTATGCCCTCTTTCTGCGGCTGTTAAGGCGGCCTTCATGCCCGCCGGACCTCCTCCGATAACGGCAACCTTCCTGGACCTGGTCGGGGGCTCAATTGCAGCCACGGTCGACGGAAGCCCTATCTTGGGATTTACTGAACATGCGGCAAACCAGGGGCCTGTAAAACCGGGGCCATGGCATCTGTTGCAGCGGATGCAGGGCACCACATCTTCGCCCCTGCCTTCATAGGCCTTTTTGCCGTATTCCGTATCGGCATGCCAGGCCCTGGACATGGTGATCATGTCGCACAGGCCGCTCGCTATGAATTCCTCGTTCTCATCCAGGTCCTGGAATCCGGAGTTGGGCGCCAGAAGCATCTTAATGCCCGCGTCCCTTATCGCCTTTGCCAGATAAAGGGCGTCGGGTTTGCCTTTTTCCTGGTTCCATCCCGAGGGGTGGGAACCCATTGCGGCAGCAGGTCTGAATTGAAAAATATCGACCAGACCTTCGAAGGCCTTTGCGGCTGAAATGGCCTCCTCCAGGGTAGGACAACCCCTCGTGAGGCTGTCGCCTGTCTCCGGTCTCAACAGGGGATGCTGGACTGTAGGGTACATGGTTATTATAAGATTGGTCGCCTTTTTGACAGCCTGCATCTGTTCAATGGCTGCGCGTACCGCATTTTTATCGCTGAGGTTTCTTGCGCCCATGATAACCACATCCACACCCTGATCCTCGAGTGCCTTTGCCGTTGCCGCAACGTCGCTTCCACCGATGCTGCCGCCCAGGACAAGGGACCCCATTGAATGAACCCCCTCTATTATCTGGGCGAAATAATTCTGGACCCCGGGGTCCGTTGCGTCATAGTCCGACATATGTATGCTGTCGCCGAAGCCCTCTTTTTTAGATACCTGAGGCGCCCCCTGGCCTGAACCGGTGGCGGTAGGACAAAGGACAATGGCCGCGCCCTTGGCCACGGTGGAATAGAAGATCCTGCTCACATCGGCGGGAAAGTTCTCAGGCCCCTGCATGAAATGCGGCGGCGAGCCGACAGTGTGGATCATCCTGTTTTTTACGATCTTGTCCCCTATCATAAGAGGAGACAGAAGATGGCTGTACTTGAAACCCCCTCCCTTGATATCCCCGGCGGGTTTTTCGGCCGCCATTGCGGCGCCTGTTTGAAAAGCGGGATCAATGACACTCGCGATCTTTTTGCCGGCAAGAGCTGCCGTAGAGGTCACGCCTGCGGCAACAAGGAACTGCCGCCTTCCCATAAGCGATTTACTTAAATTCATGACACACTCCTTTTATTGTTAATTTTCCATCGATAACCGAACACAGCAATGTCCGGTTAAGATCTTGCATCAGCCTGCACC
>JBFYXR010000291.1:0-5773 GCA_041310455.1 Desulfobacteraceae bacterium
CAGGGGGTCAATGCAACCTACATCAATGCCTATGCATTTCCGGGTGGAAGCATTGCCGCCACCAGGGGCATCCTTCTCTCCCTTGAAAGTGAGGCCGCCCTGTCTGCGCTTATAGGCCACGAGATGGGCCACGTCAACGCCAGGCATACTGCTCAACAGATGTCGAAGGGCACGCTCCTCCAGGCCGTTGCGGGGGGAGTCGGCATTTTTGCCTCAACCAAAGGAGATGCCTATGGGCAGCTGGCGTCTCAGCTCGGCATGCTGGGTGCCGGCGCGCTTCTTGCCTCATACAGCCGAGATAATGAGCGCGAAGCCGACCGCCTGGGAATGACATACATGGTTAAAAGCGGGTACGGCTCCGAAGGCGCTGTGCAGCTGGCTACCATGCTGAACGGGCTCAGCAAAGGAAACTCCAGTGCAGTTTCCCTTCTTTTTGCGACCCACCCCATGAGCCAGGAGCGGTACGACACCGCGGTTAAACTCGCCAATTCCGAATTCAGTTATGCCAAAGGTAAGCCTTTATATCGCGAACGCTACATGGATAATACCGCCGGTCTTCGAAAGCTGAAACCCGCCATTGACCGCTTCCAGCAGGCCGAAGAATTAATGGCCAAGGAATCGTATGACAAGGCCGCGGCTTCTTTTCAGGATGGATTAAAGCTTGCACCGACGGACTATGCGGGGCTGGTCATGATGGCCAAATGCCAGTACATGCAGAAAAAGTATGACAGGGCATTAACATACTCGGAAGAGGCCAAAAAGGTATACCCCAAGGAGGCTCAGGCAAACCATCTGAGCGGGCTTTCCAGAATACAGTTGAAAAAGTACGATAAGGCGGTTGAAGATTTCACCGGCTATCAAACCAAGCTGCCGGGCAACCCCAGCACGATTTTTTACAGGGGGTATGCCTATGAAGGCATGGGTAACAGGAAGAAATCCGCTGAAGATTACTCTGCTTATCTCCAGCAGGTCACGGAAGGCGAGCAGGCGCAGCATGCCTACCAGCGCCTGGTAGAGTGGGGAGTTGTAAAGCAGTCGGGACAATAGGCTGGCTGCTGTCTAACCCGGCCTTGCTGAAGCATGAAAGTTAACGGACGTTCTTTATACGGATTCATTAAACAGCATCCCTTCAAAATTTTCCAATTTAGCGGCAAGATTAAGAAGCTCTTCAGATGGTATCTCCCTGATGGTCTTTCCATCCTTTGAGATCACCTTGACCATTATCTGGCCCGTGCCTTTGTGAACCTGTATCTTTAATGAATTCCGGTGGGTCTCCACATAATCTTCAATCGCCCGGACGGTGTTCTCTGCCGCATCTCTTGATGCCTGTTCACCCTTATGTGCCTCTTCAGCCCTGTTTTTAACCTGGCTCATCGCATGGTGTTCGCTTAAGCTGCTGTCTGTTGTCCCCGGATGCGATGAGACGTTATCTACCAGTCCACTCATATTTTTAGGCCTCCTTTCTCCTTTATGGGGGGTAATATTAATCAAAATATTTGCAAGAATGGCAACCCCTGCGAATAACATCGGAAAATCATATAGATTTCATAAATATATTATATAGACGGAGAAAAATGCGCCGCATGACATCATGAATTCCAGGATAATCACATTTCTAAAATTGACCGCTATTCAAAGAATCACAGGGCTTGATGAAAAAATTGACCTTGAGTAACAATCCGGTCGGCAGTATAATTGAAAACATATATAAACATCTATTCAGGAGGCATTACATTATGTCCGGTAAAAATGAAGATGATGATGATTACGATGATGACGACGATGATGATTTCTATGAAGATGATAACGACGAAGACAGGGATATGGATTATGAGGAGGATGATGAGGAAGAATATCTTTAGTTCATTGAAAGTTCTGCATTGAGCGCAGCAGGGAAGGATCAGGATTTCGGGGCGCCAAAGCGCCGCTTTACCATGATCTCTGATTGAATTCTATTCCATCCTGTGGTATTATTTTAGTAAATCAGCAGTGTTCCCTGAATCATATAATCATCAACAATTTTATCACGGAGGCAAAGAATGAACAAAGGGGATTTAATCAACGAACTGGCAAAGGTAACATGCACAAAAAAGGAAGCGGAGGCGGCTCTGGACTGTGTTTTGGCCTCTATCACAAAGGCATTAAAAAAGAATGACACGGTAACATTGGTCGGCTTCGGCACATTCAAGGTCGGCAAGAGAACTGCCAGGACCGGAAGAAATCCGCAGACAGGAGAAGAGATCAAAATCAAGGCCAAGAAGGTGCCCAAGTTTGTAGCAGGGAAAGGCCTTAAAGAAGCTGTCGCATAAACAGCCCTTGTTCGGCATGAAACCCCCGCAAGAGCAATGTTCCGGCGGGGGTTTTTTATCGCCTTTGCCTGATTACCCCGGCGCTTCGGGTCGAGCTTAATACAAAGACACATGGAGAATTGAGGAACCGGGCCGGCATAATTGATGATGGATTCAACGATGATGCCTTTGATAGGGGGATGGAGATTAACGGGGATTGCGGCAATCGCTCCTGTTGTTTTCAACTACCCAGTCATAGACCTCGGCGCAGTGGGCATTCGCCGTAACCGATGCTATACCCTTTTCCATCCCGGCGATTGATGAATACATTTTGCTTTTGCCGATGATATCCCCGTTGGTGTCTGTTATCACAAAGTAGGATGCTTCACTTCCGGATGTCATGCGCTGAAAATTGGCATTGCCGGCGGAATATTTCTTGACTGACTCGATGCGCCTGACGACATCAGCCTTTGTTGTAAAGACCTCACTTGTCAGAAGAATTTTACCATTTGAAGCCAGCAGGCAGAATATGTATTGACCGGACTTTCTTTTCGTAATTTCAAATTTTGCAGGCATTATGAAGATCCTTAATAGATGGACGCCAATGTAAAAAGGCAGGGCTGATGACCCTGCCTTTGTTTTGGCTTCCCGATATGCCGTTATTCTCCTCGAGATCATCCCTTTATTCGTTTATGTTGTAGGTGAGCCGAGATGAAGATGCACGAGAATCCGAGAAGCATTTTTTGAATTTTATTCTTGCAACAACGATGCCATTAATTGTATTTGAAGCTGCCATTATTTTCCATATAAAACAATAAGTTGCCGAAAAGATAAAAACACCGGCATTATCTCAGTGTAATAATTTGCCAACATCATATGTAGTTGCCTTCCATATTTTGCAAAAAATTACACATGGACAAGAATCAATTTCAATATCCCAAAAGCCCCGTTTCCGGGTAGCGATCTTCTCAGGGGGAATCTCCTTGATTTTGAACACTCCTTTTGGTACCTTCGGCATATGTCTTTTGGTGTGTTAAGGAACTGTTGCGAACTGACAAATGCCTGCCTTCCCCCGGAGGGAAGGCAGTAGAATGGTAGAAATAAATCAATGTCTCGCATCCTCATAACGGCAGCCTTACTCATTATTACCCTTATCTTTCCCATCGGTAGATCCCCCGGAGAAACCGATGATGCCTCTGTAAAAAAGGCCAGGGAGATCCTTCGCCAGGTGGACGACATGTGGCGAGGGACGTCATCCCATTCGATCCTGACAATGCAGGTCAGAACCGCACACTACACACGTGATATGCGTATGGAGGGGTGGTCAAAGGGCAAGGATGAAACCCTTGTGCGCATACTCTCTCCTTTAAAGGAAAAGGGCACAGCCACCTTGAAATCCGGCAGTGATATCTACAGCTACCTGCCCAAGACCGATCGAACCATAAAGCTTACCTCAGGGATGATGATGGGCTCATGGATGGGCAGTCATTTCACTAATGACGACCTGGTCAGGGAGTCCCGCATGGAGGAGGATTATGAGCCGTCAATATCCTATGAGGGTAAAAGAGACGGACAGGATGTAATTGAATTCACCCTCATCCCGAAGCCTGATGCTGCGGTTGTGTGGGGCAAGATTGTGGCTACGGTCCTTGCCGACGGTTATATGCCAGTAAAATATTATTATTATGACGAGGATATGAAAATAAGCCGCACCATGACATTCGGCAGGTTTGAGATGCTTGCGGGCAAGATCAGGCCGAAGGTAATGCGGGTCGTCCCGTCTGACAAGCCGGAGGAATACACTGAGCTTGTATATGAAGAGCTTGAACTGAATATCAGCCTCAAAGATGAATTCTTTTCCATCTCAAATCTTAAGAGGATATAGACCTTCGTTGGCGCAAGGCGCAGGGCGTAAGGCGCAAGGTGAAAAATCTGAGATTCACCAGGGTCTCGGCAAGGGGAAACAATGAAGATCCTTTCAATCGCGTCCAGGAATGTCTTTAGAAACTGGCGAAGGACCATGGTAACGACAGTCGCCATGGGATTCGCCGGATTCATAATGATATTGTTCGCCTCTCTGATGCAGGGCCTTCTTCAGGCAAGCGAACGCAACGCCGTCTCAATGGACCTGGGCGATATCCAGATACATTCTTCAGACTACAGAGAAGACCCTGATCTTTACAAGGTCATTGAAAACCCCGACCGCATAGTGAACGATCTGAAAAAATCAGGTTTCCACGCCGCAAAAAGGCTTTATGGCTTCGGACTGGCCGCCTCCGGCTCCACATCTTCAGGCGTTCAGCTGAGGGGAATAGACCTTTCGACCGAATCCGATGTCACAGAGATTAACCGACACATATTGAAAGGCTCCTGGCTTGATGAAGGCGACCCCAAGGGGGTTGTGATAGGCAGAAAACTTGCCAGGACACTCGGCGTCAGCACGGGAGACGAGCTGGTTTTCGTAGGCCAGGCCGCGGACGGCTCAATGGCCAATGATATTTATACTGTCAAGGGCATCCTGAAATCGGTTGGCGAGGAGGTTGACCGCACCGGCCTTTATATGGTTGAAAAGTCTTTCCGCGAATTGATGATCCTTCCTGAAGGCGCCCATGAGATCGCCGTTATGAGACCTGACCGGACCATGGACCTTGATGCCTCTACGGAAAGGGCGGCAGGCCTCGCCCCGGGATATGAGACCCTGAACTGGAGGGAGCTGAAACCTGTTATTGCGCGCATCCTTGACCTGGCGGACTCCCAGATGATTATCATGGTGATTATCACCTATACGGCGGTGGCAATGCTGGTCCTTAACGCCATGCTTATGACAGTTTTCGAACGTATCAGGGAGCTCGGGATCATGAAGGCGATGGGTGTAACGCCATGGCAGCTTATGCTGCTGGTCTATGCGGAGACATTCATACAGGTTGCTGCCGCAGGGCTGCTGGCCGTTCTGTCGGGAGTTTCCCTTTCGCATTATTTTGAGCATAACGGCATTGATCTTTCGTCCTTTGCCGAGGGGGCCTCCTTTGGAGGGGTTGCCATTGACCCGATATGGCGGGCATATCTCACGCCGGGGTCTGTAGCGGTTCCCGTCATCTTTCTTTTTATCATCTCCTTTCTGGCTGTGCTCTACCCTGCAGTAAAGGCGGCACTTATTCAACCAGTTAAGGCCATTCATCACAGGTGAAGCACGAGACATGAAAATCCGAAAAATGGCATGGCGAAATCTCTGGCGGCGCAAGCGCCGCACATATATCACAGCCCTATCAATAGGATTCGGCGTTCTGCTTTCCGTGACCTTTATAGGCATGGCTGATGACAGCTATACAAAGATGATTGATACCAGCGCCGTCATGGGACTCGGGCATGTTACCGTCGAGCCCGGGGGATACAATGAGACGCCATCCCTCGACAAGAGCTTGTCTGATGCAGCCGGGATGAGAGAGGCCATCCTTAAAATGGAAGACGTAAATGACGCTCTTATA
>JBFYXR010000292.1:0-3675 GCA_041310455.1 Desulfobacteraceae bacterium
AGGTGACCTTTCCCCCGGAAATGCCCTTGGCCATGGCCTCAGTGATATAATCGTAGTTTCTCAAAAGGTCATACGCCCACATTACTCCCTCTGGGTAGTGGACCCGTTCATTACGGTAGAGTTCTTTCTCGCTTGTCAGGACCGTTACATTATGGCCTGCCCTGGCCAGAAACATTCCGGTCTGTACGCCTCCAAACTCACCGCCGCCGATAAATACCACATTCTTGCCAAGGGACTTCTCGTTGGCGAAGACGTCAAAGAAATTCCAGACATTGCTGCCGTCGGCGCCCGGGATCTTCGATTTAACAGGTTCCGCCCCTGTAGCGGCCAGAACGGCATCATAGCCTTTTTTCCGGATCATTTCCGGGGTGGCCTCGGTGCGCAAAAGCACATCAACCCCCAGTCTGTCCATCTGGCGGATGAGGTAATCCTTGAAGTCTTTAAGCGGCCAGCAGTAGGCAGAAAAATCGGCCTGCCGCATCAGTCCGCCCAGGTTGTCGTTCTTCTCATAAAGGGTTACCCTGTGGCCTCTTTCAGCGGCCGTGATGGCAGCCTTCATCCCCGCCGGGCCTCCTCCGATGACCGCTACCTTTTTTATAACGGCCGGAGACTTGATCAGCCTGACAAACGGCTCCGTGCCCAGCTGCGGATTTACAGAACACGTGTTGAACCAGGGCCCATCCATGGATACACCATGGCATTTGTTGCATTTGATGCATGGCACGATATCCTCGCCCCTGCCTTCATTGAGCCTCTCGGTATATTCCCAGTTGCTTATAAAGGCCCTGCACATGGCGACCATATCGGTCTTGCCGCTCGCGATAAACTCTTCGTTCAGCTCCGGTTCGAAGAAGCCTCCGTTGGGGGCTGTGATGATCTTTGCCCCGCTTTCCTTTATGGCCCGGGATGCATGGATGACCCTGGGGTCGCCCTTTTCCATTACAAAACCGCTGGCATGGTTATGTGCCCCGCCGGATGTCTTAAAGTACAATATATCGGCCGCCCCCTCATAGGCCTTTGCAATCTCAACGGCCTGCTCTATGGTATAGTGGCTTTTGACATTATAATCGAATGACTCGGGCTGGGTCTCCGGGTCTTTGACGTCCAGCCACATGATAATAAGGATGCCGGTTGCGTTTCTGACCGCATGCATCTGTTTGAGGAACAGGTCCATGTTTTTCTTGTCGAGCATGTCCGTGTATCACTCACCCATGGTCACCACGTCAAATCCACCGTCCTCAAACTTATTAGCACACGTCACGATTTCTTCAATCGTACGGCCTTCGGGGCTGACTCCTGCGGCCAGGGAGCCCATGATATGAATGCCTTCTATCAGCTGGTCGATATAATTCCCGACAGCAGGGTCTTCCATGTCCCAGCTCAACCCGTGGGCCATGTCCCCTATGGCCTCAATGCGCTGCTGCCGGCCTCCCCCTCTGCTGATGTTGACGTTGACAATGGCGCCATTCCGGGCAAGCCTGGAATAATAGGCCCTGAGTTCCTCAACGGGCCAGGTCTCCGGCCCCTGTATGAAGTGGGGAATCCCACGGGCAACCAGCATCCGGTTCTTCAGGACCTTGTTTCTGATTTTAAGAGGCGACAAAACATGGCTGTACCTGTCGCTCCCGGCCTTCACAGCGGAGGCGCCTGATCGCTCCGATGCAATTGCAGCGCCTGTTTGAAAAACCGGGTCAATGGCACCGGCGAGGTTTTTCAGTCCCAGCGCTGATGTTGAAGTCACACCGGCGGCAATCAGAAATTGCCGTCTCCCCATAAGGGATTTAATTAGACTCATGATCCCCTCCCTTTTTATTGATTGTTAATCATATTAAATAGTCATTTTATAATGAAGCTGACTGGAGGAATTTTGCATCGCTCCAGGATGAAAACATGAGGCTGATAAGACATGAATAGACGCATAATCGGACAATTGATTTGGGGTGTCAATATAAAACACGGCAAATGAGCTTTGTGTCATAAGGCCGTGAAATATTTTGGACTGCTAACTCAATATAACTAATTTAATATTGATTGGATGCCTTAACCATTAAAACAGACAAGCTTTAATCTTTCCCGGAAAAAATTATTATGTAAATAATGCTTGCTTTTATCTGAAACAGGACTATAGTAAAGACAATCAATAAAGGCTCACCTTTAATGGTGGGCCTGTTTCGTTCTAAGGGAAAGATCTATTTGTCAGAAAGTCAAAAGTGGCATCCTTAAGTATGTAAACATGATAATATTTGAAAGGAGGATGTCACAATGGCTAGTGGAATCGTAAAGTGGTTTAATGAAAGCAAGGGTTATGGCTTCATCGAGCAGCAGGGCGGCAAGGATGTATTTGTTCATCATTCAGGGATAAATGCAACCGGCTTCAAGTCTCTCAATGAAGGCGACCGTGTTAATTTCGACATCGAGCAGGGCCAGAAAGGCCCCGCAGCGATAAATGTTAAAATAGCAGATTAAATCCGCTGTAAAAATCGAAGGGCGCTTTATCCATCAAGGGTAAAGCGCCCTTTTTATTTTTGTTTTATGCGATAGCCGGATTGCTGTATTAAATAAAAGAGCCGGCTGTAAGCCGGCTCTTTCATGGATGAAATTATAATGAGTGCCCTATCTTGGCGCCGGCCGAGATCGCCTCCACTATGTAGCCCGGATTGTCGGCATCGCCTATGGCATATACCTCTTTTGCCTTGCCCTTCATGCTGTTGAAGAATGAAGTATCAGGCTTGAGCGGGAGGGCCGTAATTATCTTGTCTCCCTCAATCAGCTGTTCCTTGCCGTCCTTGGTTGTCACCACAAGGCCCTTGCCGGTTATCTCCTTATATTTGACTTCCGTGACAAATTTTACTCCGTGGTCCTTCAGCCAGTACATGAGGTATGGCTTGATAAAGACCTCCAGGAGCCCGTCGCCGATATCCTTTTCAGTGCCTTCATCAACGATTGTAATATTCCTGCCCATGTGAAGGAGGTATTCAGCGGTCTGGCACCCGTGCAGCCTCCCGCCCATAATAACAACATTCTTTCCAACGATCGGCCTCATGACCAGGGGGAGCAGTGAAAGCTTTCGAAGGAGGTCAGGCGAGAAAAACTGAAGGAACCATTTGCCCATGTGGTGCATCCTCTCGCTGGTAGAGACCTTTAACATTTTGTCAATACCGGGGATTTGGGGGACATTGTGAGTCCCGCCTGTTGCAACAATAATCACATCAGGCTTTACCTCATCAACAACGGCAGGCGTGACTGTTTTGCCCGTATGGACCTCAACTCCGGCTTTTCTGACCTGCCTGTCAAGGTATTTGATAAGCCCGGGGATGTCCTCCCTCTCCGTGCCCTTGACCATGGATGCGAGACCCATAGAGCCGCCGAGCTTGGACATTTTATCAAAGAGCACGACCTTATGACCGCGCAGTGCAAGGACCCTGGCTGCCTCCATGCCTGAGGGGCCGCCTCCGATAATCATTATCTTCTTTTTGACTGCCGCCGGTTTGATCTCATATTCCCGTTCCTTCCCGAATGACGCATTTACCCGGCAGATAACAGGTTTGAAGTGCTCACCGGCGTCAAAGCATGTAATACACGAGTTGCACGGGTTGATATCCTCTATCCTGTTCTCGAGTACCTTTTTCGGGAGTTCCGGATCGGCAAGGAGCCTCCTGTTCATGCTTATTATGT
>JBFYXR010000294.1:0-6490 GCA_041310455.1 Desulfobacteraceae bacterium
GAATTCGGATAAGAATCACACCTGGTATCAGGACGAATAGGGCATCATTTTTAGATGATTTTACGCTATCAGCAGGTGATTAGCCATTTTAGCCATACCTGTCCCCGGCCTTTCCACATAAGGAGACAAAATCAAAAAATATGACTTCGCGTCAATTTTTGCTTGACAAAGGTTTTTTGTAAAAATATTATAATATAAGATATAATCTCACAATATGAGATAATAATTAATTCATTATCACATGAGGCTCAAGCAAAAATCCTATGTCTGACAAAAACACTGCCATAGAAAAAGCCCTGAATATTTTGATGGCATTCATCCCGGATAACCAGGAGATGGGAACCCTTGAGATAAGTAAGAAACTGGGGTTGAACAATGCAACCGCATCCAGGATATTATTAACGCTCGCGAAAAGAAGATTTCTTCAACAGGATACTAAAACCAAGACATTCAAACTCGGACAGTCAGCCCTGCTGCTAGGGCGCACAGTGATTGATTCCCTGAACAACCAGTTTGTTCAGATAGCAAAACCGCATATGGACCGGCTTAGATCAACCGTGAACACATCGATTGTCCTGGAGCAGATGATTAAGGATAAGAGCATTGTTATGGCTGTTTCTGAAGGCCAGCAAAGGATTCGTCTTGCCGGAAATGTAGGAGAAAATATCCCTATTCATGCCGCCGTAGGCGCCAAGGCCATGCTTGCATTTTCTGATCCTGAAATCACCGAAAAAATCATCAGCCATATTGATGTCTTCGAGAGGTTTACTCCCAATACAATTACGTCTAAAGAAAAGCTCTTGCAAAATCTGAGTGAGGCAAAACGCAACGGGTACTCGCTCGACGATGAAGAGACCGACATAGGGATCAAGGCAATCGGCATGCCGATTTTTGATCACAAAAATATCCCGATTGCAGGTATTGCGGTTGTATTTCCTGCTCACAGGATTGGTAAAATAATAGACCAGGAGATTTTATCTGAAATTCAAAATACGGCCGACAGGATTTCCGCCGAACTCTTGATGAACAGCCAGTAAGATCTCAGCTATTTTGCCTATAATTTCGCGAAGGTCTTTAAGTGTAATTCAAGGGGCGGAGTTGTATTTAAGGCTCTATTAATATGCTGGTAATAGATACAGGCTTTGTTTGATAAGCAGAAAGCTAATCAGACATTGTCAGATGAAAAGCAATTTGTTTAACAAATAAATGGAGGATAACAAAATGGGAAAGATTAAACTTGTCGATTTGAGCCATCCTTTCGGGGACAAGTGTCCCCTCTGGCCGTATTTTGCCGACGTCAAGATTGAGCGTATGCATTATCATGCCAAATCAGGGGTTCTCAGCCAGGTTGTCACTACGACGATGCACTGCACCACGCACGCGGATTCACCGGCGCATGTTGTTGAGGGCCTGGAATACACCCACGAAATACCGCTTGAAAAATATTACGGAACAGGGGTCGTCGTAGACATCCCCAAGAAACAATGGGAACTCATTACCGCAAAGGATCTGGAAAACGCGAGACCCAGGATTGAAAAGGGCGATATCGTCATCATCCACACGGGATGGAACAAATACTGGGGTGACAGCCAGAAGTACTTTTTGTATTCTCCAGGCCTAGGCCGGGAAGCAGGAGAATGGCTTGTTGAAAAGGGAGTTAAATCGGTAGGCGTTGATCAGCAGGCCCTGGATCACCCGCTTCACACGGCTATCGGACCTCATGGGCCGGGCCCGCTTCGCCCGGATATCTTTGACGAATATAAAAGGATGTTCGGCAAGTCTGTGGTGGAGGCCTTCCCGGAGTGGGAGCCGTGCCATAATCTCCTGATGAAGAACGGCATTGTAGGCTGGGAGAACGTGGGCGGCGATATTGCTATGGTTGTAGGCAAGAGGGTGACCCTGTCCGGATTCCCCATAAGATGGTACATGGGAGACGGTTCGATAGTCAGACTGGTGGCTTTTATTGATGAGGATGAAATAAACAAGGTGCCTCCAAGAGTCTATAAATACGGCACCACGTAAGGAGGTGTAAAGTATGTCAAAGGTGATTATTACGGCGGCGCTGACAGGGTCCATTCATACACCCTCAATGTCCCCCTATCTCCCCTTCAAACCTGATCACATAATCGATGAGGCGGTGCGGTGCCATCAGGCGGGCGCTGCCGTTGTGCATATCCATGGAAGGGATCCTGAAACGGGCAGACAGTCCGCCAATACGGCCATTTTCAGAGAATACATGTCCGGCATAAAGGCGAGGTGCAATGTGGTGATTACACCCACTACGGGGGGAAGTCCCACCATGACCCCTGAGGAACGGCTGGCCGTCGTCAGCGCCCTTAAGCCGGAGATGGCCACCTTCAACGGCGGATCTCTCAATTTCGCGCTCTATCCAGTCGTTGAAAAGGTGAAAGAGTTCAAATTTGAATGGGAGAAGGAATTTCTGGAGGGAACGGAGAGTTTTATCTTCCCGAATCATTTCAAGTCGCTGCACCATTACGCCAGGACAATGAAGGAGCATGGAACGAGGCCTGAGATAGAGATATATGATGTCGGCCAGATAAATAACATTGCGCAGCTGATAAGGGAGGGATACCTGGATAAACCCATATACCTTCAGTTCGTAATGGGCATACTGGGCGGCATACCTGCAACAGCGGAAAACCTTCTTTACATGATCCGGCAGGCAAAGGACCTTATAGGGGATTTCAGGTGGTCCGTGTGCGCAGCAGGGAGATTTCAGTTTCCGATGGGGATTTTGAACGTCCTTGAAGGGGGGTTCTGGAGGGTGGGGCTTGAAGACAATCTCTATCTGGAGAAGGGTGTTCTGGCTAAAAGCAGCGCTGAGCAGGTCGAAAAGGCGGTCCGGATTATCAGAGAGTTTGGTTATGAGCCGGCTACGGAGAGTGATGCCAGGGAGATCCTTAAACTAAAGGGTATCGACAAGGTTAATTATTGAAGGAGGAATGACAATGAAAAAAGGCGATGAACTTTTGAAAGAGATATTCGGGGTTTCAGGAAAGGTGGCGCTGATCACCGGAGCGACAGGAGGCTTCGGTCATACTGCTGCCACGGCACTGGCAATGCTTGGAGTGAAGGTCATGGCCACCGGAAGGGACGAGGGCAAGCTGAAATCCATTGTGGATGCAATATCCAGAGAGGGAGGCGAAGCTGCCTGGTCAGCCGGATCACCAATAGAGCTTGAAGACGTCAAAAAGGTTGTTAAGGATACGGTCGAGAGGTTCGGGAAGATAGACATCCTGATCACGGCAGCAGGTGCGAACAAGCCCAATCCTATCATTGATCAGCCTGTGGAAGAATGGGATATGATCATGGACGCAAATGTAAAGGGGACATGGCTGTTCTGCAGGGAGGCCGGAAGGGTTATGATAGATCAGGGAAAGGGCGGAAAGGTGATTCTCCTGGGGTCTGCCCGCGGCGAGCTGGGCATGGCCAATTATACGGCATACAGCCCTTCCAAGGGCGCGGTGCATCTCCTTGCAAAATCCCTCGGATGTGAATGGGGCAAATACGGCATCAACGTAAATGCAATCGCCCCTACTGTTTTCAGGACAGCACTTACTCAATGGATGTTTGATGACGACGCATTCTATAAAAATTTCTTAAGAAGGATTCCAATAGGCCGTCTGGGAGAACCTGAGGACTTTATCGGCACAGTAGTATTTCTATCTTCAAAGGCCTCCGACTTTTTGACCGGCGCAGTAATCTGTGCGGATGGTGGTTATACTGCCGGATAAATGTAAGATGGCACAAGGCTCAGGGCGCAAGGCGCAAGGAAAGACAAGCACTATATGCCTTTACCTCATGCCCTGTGCCCTGCGCCTTGGGCCACAAATTACTACCACCCAAAGGAATTGACGGGGCGCTGACTGCCGCTTTTCCCGGTGGAAATAGGAGGTTCAACATATGTCCGAAATTCACAACATTACCGTACTCGGCGCCGGAATGATGGGGCCGGGAATAGCCCAGCTCTTCGCGGTCAGGGGATACAGCACGACAGTATGGGGGCTTGAGAACGAGCTGCCCAGGGTGGCTGAGACGATCCGTTCAAATCTGCGGATGATGGCAGGCTACGGGATCGGCAAGGAGGAGGAAATAGAACCGGCAATTGGGCGCGTCAGGACAACACACGGCCTTGAGGATGCAGTTTCCAATGCTGACTTTGTGGTAGAGGCCATTGTTGAGAACCTGGAGATCAAACAGGATTTTTTCAGCAAAATGGACAGCCTCTGCGATGAAAAGGCAATCCTTGCTACCAACACCTCTGTAATCAGCCCGACTGAGATTGCACTCAAATCAAAACACCGCGAGAGGATAGTGGGAACCCATTTCTGGAATCCTCCGCACCTGATCCCGCTGGTGGAGGTCGTCAAGGCGAGGGATACATCGGATGAGACCATGGACGCGACCATGGCCCTCATGGCTGATATAGGCAAAAGGCCTGTCAGGGTAAAAAAGGACGTCCCCGGATTCCTGGCCAACCGGCTTCAGCATGCCCTCTGGAGGGAGGCCATTTCAATCGTCGAGAACGGCATAGCCGACCCTGCGGAGGTGGATGAGGCCGTGAAAAACAGCTTCGGCCTGAGGCTGCCGGTCCTTGGCCCTATGGAAAACGCCGACCTGGTCGGCCTTGATCTGACCCTTGCTATTCATAAATATGTGCTCAAGCATATCGAGGACTCCCATGTTCCTTCTCCGGCATTGAAAGACAAGGTTGAAAGGGGTGATCTGGGAGTCAAGACAGGCAAAGGTTTTCAGGAGTGGTCCAATGAAGGCGCTGAAGCGCTGAGGAAGGGACTTGCGACTCATCTTATGAAATGGATGAAGGACCATGGAAAATAATATCAAGTAAGGAGAAATGCAATGAGCGAACTAAAAAATGTTTTCAGCCCTTTCACATTCGGAAATGTGACGGTAAAAAACAGGATAGAATTTTCACCCGCAATCCCGTGCCTTGCAAGCCCGGATGGTTTTGTTACAAGAGAACTTATAGAATTTTTTCAGTCTCTGGCAAGAGGGGGAGCTGGAATAGTCACAATAGGAGATACGGCAATTGATTTTGAATATGCCAAGGACCACGATGCGCAGCTTAACCTTGGAGATGACAGGGTAATACCGGGTTTAAGTCCCTTAGCGGAGGCGGTTCACAGGTATGGCGCAAAACTTTCCATCGAGCTCAATCATGGAGGCCGTTTTGCAGCGCCCGGGCTTCTGGAAGGCAGAAATCCCATCGGCCCTTCACCTATCCCATCTGCTGCGGAGGAGATGTTCGCAGGTCTTGAGGGCAGGAGAAAGGTCCAGGTGACAGAGATGAACCAGGACATGATTGATACTGCCATAGAACATTATGCCATGGCGGCCTACCGATGCATGATGGCCGGTTTTGAGATGGTAATGATTCACAACGCGCACGGCCACCTGCTTTCACAGTTTCTGTCACCCTACTCAAACAGGAGGACCGACTCATACGGCGGGAGTCTCGAAAACAGGGCCAAGTTCGCCATTGAGGTATACAACGCCATCAGGAGAAAGGTTGGAAACAGGCTGGCATTAGAGATGAGGGTGAGCGCTACAGAGCATGTTAAGGGCGGCATGGAACTCAATGATACAATTGAGTTTATTAAAATGGTTGAGGACAAGGTTGATCTTGTTCACGTCTCAGTAGGGCTGTTGACTGATCCCATGACAATTCCCCATATGATTCAGCCTACCTATCTCCCCCATGGTTATAACATCCATTTTGCTGAAGCCATAAAAAAGGCCATTAAAAAGCCTGTTGTTGCAGTGGGCTCTATCGATATTGAAATGGCCGACAGGATTATAGCGGAAGGAAAGTGCGACATAGTGGCGATGGCACGTAATCTGATCGCCGATACCGATTATGTGAATAAACACAGGAGGGGAGAGGCAGACAGGGTCCGCCCCTGCGTGCGCTGCAACACATGCACCCATACGGTTGCGCACTTTTATCCCATTAGATGCGCGGTAAACCCTGTAATCGGCAGAGAGGTTGAATTCAGAAATATTCCCGATTCAAAAATAAAAAAGAAGGTTGTAATCGTGGGAGGCGGCCCTGCAGGGATGGAGGCCGCGCAGGTGGCGGCATCCAGGGGGCATGACGTAACCCTGTTCGAAAAGGGGAAGGAGCTGGGCGGGGCGTTGATCCTGGCTGCGGCCCCCCCTTTCAAGGCTGACATGAAAAGATATCTGGACTGGATGATAAAGACAACCCTGAATACTCCGGGGATTAAAATCAAATTTTCCACAGAGGCCACAGTAGAGACAATTAAGGCAGAGAAGCCCGATGTCCTAATTATTTCGGCGGGGGCTGTTCCCATCGATGTAAATATTCCCGGCGTTGACGGATCAAATGTCGTATCTGCCGGAGATGTTGATATGGGAAGGGCAACTGTCGGAAACAATGTTGTGGTTGCAGGCGGAGGCTTAACCGGGTGTGAAACAGCGCTTCACC
>JBFYXR010000299.1:0-9991 GCA_041310455.1 Desulfobacteraceae bacterium
CCAAGTTCGGCAACATCGGTTATGTTGTCGCCTGAGATCTTGATGATGGCAAGGTCTGATGTTGCGTCGCGACCTACCAGGGTTGCCGAAAGCTTTTTCCCGTTTGAAAGGGTTACAGTGATCTCCCTGGCATTTTCGATCACATGGTTGTTGGTCAGGACATATCCTCTTCTGTCGATTATAAAGCCCGTGCCCTGGCCCTGCTGTGGGGTAACCTGCATGAAGAAATCGACGCTCAGGGTAGTTGTAGCGATATTCACGACAGCCGCGTGGACCTTTTCAAAGACGTTTACATTTATCACTTCATCGCTGGATACGACTATGCCCTTGTTTTCCTTAAGGACGGTCTGGGGGCTGGCGACCGGGACAACTTTAGCATCCGGAATACCCTCCTGCTTGGCAGATTGCGGAGATTCAACCTGAGGGCGTGCATCCTGGTTGTTCTTCTGCACGGTGAACTCCAGCGATTCCGTAGACGGCCTACCCTTCAGAAAAAGGGTGATCTCATCCTTTTTCGCCCAGACAAGTACTACAAGGATTATAAGAACCATCCATATATATTTGCCGGATCTGTTTTCCATAGCTTATCCCCATGAGATTTGTATTGACTGAATTGCCGAGGGTCTCTTTAAGACCTAATGCGGTATTTAACTTTTTCAGGTGTTTTTGTAAACAGTCAAAATTATATCCCATGACTGTTCAAATTGGAATTATTAAGAAGAAATAGTCAGATAAAAACTGTCATATAGCGGCGAAAACCTGAGAGTGTTTAATCGGGGCTTATTCATCTGCCGGGTTCTGTATTGAATATTAGGAAATCTCAATATCATTGACATATTATTGCAGTTGAATTAAGTAATTGCCATATTTTCAATAAACATTTTTACATAAGGTGTCTATGAAAAAACAAGGCCCGGCGCTCTGGTTTTATTCAGCAGGCATTGTAAGATAATGGAGGTGTACAATGAAAAGATCCTGGTATCTGTTAATAATCATATTGAGTTTAATGATAAATTTCATCCCACAGTTTGCCCTGGGAAGCGAAGAAGGCGCGAAAATTTTTACCCTGGATGAGAGTATTAAAGCTGCGCTTGAAAATAACTGGTCGGTTAAGGCGAAGGAGGAGAAGGTTTTAGAAAGCGAGTACGCTGAAAAGGAGGCAAAGGCAGGTTTCTATCCTGAGTTCAGCATGAGCTACAACTATACCAGGGTAAATGAAGTGACTACTGTAAAAATGGCAGGAGGCGGAACACTGGAATTTGGCGACAAGAATAGTTTCCAATGGAGGGGCACAGTGACGCAGCCTCTTTTTACCGGTTTTGCCCTGACAAGCGCCCATGAACTGGCAAAGCTGGGGATAGATCAATCCAAGGTGTCCGTTGAACTGGCAAAACTGGATCTGGCACTGCAGGTAAAAGAGGCATATTTCAATATACTCGGGGCTGATAAAGCAGTTGAAGTGGCTAAGAGCGCAGTTGAGTCGCTGGAGTCCCATCTGACAGTTGCAAAAAATTTCTACGATGTCGGCATGATACCAGTCAATGACGTGTTAAAGGCCGAGGTGGAACTGGCCAATGCGCAGCACAGCTATATCAGGGCGCAGAATGGCGCAAAACTCGCAAGGGTATCATTCAGCGTTCTTTTATCAAGCTCAGCGTATGAGTCTTTTGATGTGGAGGATATACTGATATTTAAGCCTGAGGCCCCTGATTTTAATGCCTGTATGGAGAAGGCCATGAAGGCAAGACCTGAGATAAAATCAATCGATCTGACGGACAGCCAGATTGATCAGCGGATCAACCTGGCAAAAAGCAAATACTATCCGGAGGCGGCATTTACATACAACTATATCAAGGCAGGCGATACCCTTGCTGTCTCGGGAAGCGACTTTCAGAAGGCAAATTCCTGGCAGGCGACTTTAGGGCTGTCATGGACCTTCTGGGACTGGGATAAGACAAAAAGTTCAGTCAGACAGGCTGAAAGCCAGAAACTTCAGATGGAGAAGACAAGAAGAGCCATTGATGATGGCATAAGGCTTGAACTCAAGAGCGCGATTCTTAACCTAAAAGAGGCTGAGGAGAAGATCCCTACTGCTGAAAAGGCGGTTAAGCAGGCCGAAGAAAACCTGAGAGTAAGCGAGGAGCGCTATAAGGCCCAGGTGACGACATCAACGGAGGTCCTGGATGCCCAGACCCTTCTGTCCCAGGCAAGGATGAACTATTACAGCGCCCTTTATGACCACAATCTTGCTAAAGCAGGATTGTTAAGGGCGGTCGGGGAGTATTGATAAAGGCAAGGTGCAGGGCGTATGGCGCAGGGTGAAAGGTAAAACTGAAATTAAGAAAAGAGAGGGCGCAAGGCACAGGAAAGATTTGAAATTTCAAATTTGATATTTGATATTCATAACCTTGAGCCCTGCGCCTTGCGCCGGTGTTAATTAACATCTTGTAGAGTGTAATATTTAAAAACCTATTTGATCCAATGATGCAGGAAGTCCATAACCCACATGATCCAACTTTTTAAAGTCTGCAAAAGCTACGGTACGAATAAGGCCCTTGATGACATCAACCTCAGGATGCGCAAAGGTGAATTCGTCTTTATCACCGGGCCCAGCGGTGCAGGCAAGACAACGCTTCTGAGGATGATATTCGGGACAGCCAGGCCCACGAGCGGGCAGATTCTGATTGACGGGATTAATCTGAGCCGTATCGGCAGGCTGAAGCTTGATCTCCTTCGCAGGAAGATAGGTTTTGTCTTTCAGGATTTTAAATTAATAAACAGCAAGACCATATTCCAGAATGTGGCCCTCGCCCTTGAGGTTGCAGGGGAGCGTCCGGCGATTATCAGGAAAAAGACCCACCAGGCCCTCAGGGCAGTTGGATTGTCGGGAAAGGAGAAGGCTTTCCCCCTGGAGCTTTCAGGAGGAGAACAACAGAGGGTCGCCATTGCAAGGGCCATAATAAATGAACCCATGCTGCTGATAGCTGACGAGCCTACAGGCAATCTCGATCCTGATATAACAAAGGAGATCATGGTATTATTCAGAAGCGTTAATTTAAAGGGCACGACACTGGTGATAGCGACACACAACAGGGAACTGCTGAAGGATACGGGACAGAGGATAATAGCCCTGGACAAAGGAAGGGTAATAGAAGAGAGAACAGGATGATCATACGGCTCTGGATATATTTTTTAAAAACCGCCCTGGCGAATATCCTTAACAACCGCTTAATACACCTGATAAGCATGGGCACGATTACAATATCCATGCTTCTTTTCGGGGCATTTATGCTCCTTTCGATGAACATGAACAACTGGATCAGGCAATGGGGCGAATCCCTGTCTATGTCCGTATACCTGAATGACGGCATTGACGAGAAGGCCAGAAAAGAGGTTGAATCGGCCATTAAAAATTTTACAGGTGCAGAGATAAAGGGATTTATTACCAAAGAGCAGGCGATAGCAAACCTGAAGGAAGGTCTCGGAGAGCAGGCAGGGCTCCTTGAAGGACTTGAGGATATAGTGCTGCCCGAATCCTATGAAATAACATTCAAAGACAGGGCCGGCAGCAGTATTGATCCGAAGGTGGTAAAAAGCACCCTTGAAAAGTTGAAGTGCGTCGACGAAGTGCAGTACAGCCAGCAGTGGGTGGACCGGTTTGAGGGTGTTATGGACATGTTCAGGGTGGTGGGGCTTGCGATAGGCGGGCTGCTCTGCATGGCTGTCCTGTTTATTATAAGCAATACCATCAAGCTGACCATCTATTCCCGAAGGGATGAAATCGAGATATATAAACTTATGGGGGCTACCGACTGGTTCGTTAAGGTCCCATTTTTAATAGAAGGGGCTGCACAGGGTGTCATGAGCGGGATAGCGGCGCTGCTGATACTTGTTTTAAGTTATTCGGTCATCTCCTTGAAAACCATAGACATCCTCGGCCTGCCTGTAATCAATATCGCCTTTTTATCATCTGAGGGCTGTTTTTTTATAATCTTATTAAGCCTTGTCCTGGGTCTTTTAGGCGGTTTTATATCCATAGGAAGGTTTTTCAAATCATAAAGGTTTTCCTCCAAAGGCCGGAGAGGGAAAATCAAACCAGGGAGTCTGCAGGTAAAAATGAGATTAAATTCTCTCCTGTTCTTAATAATTCTAATCCTATCCCTTCCAATTATTATAGGCAAAGAGGTTTATCCGGCGGATGATTCCTCGGCACCGGATAATAAACAAAACCAGATTCAGCAGATTGAAACGGACCTTTCCCATGAAAAGGAGCAACTAGTTGAGTTTGATAAAAAGGAAAAGGGGCTTCTTGACCAGCTGTCTGCCATCGAGAAGGAAGTAAATGAAAAAAGGATGGTATTACGGGATCTTAACGAAGACATTCAGGCCGCACAGGAGGATCTGGATAAACAGAGGAAGAATCTGAAAAATATTGAAATATCCTATAATAAGATAAGAGGACTTCTGGATAAAAGACTTGGCGCATTTTATAAGTATGCCAGGAGGGGTTACCTGAGGATCTTTACCGATGCAAATGACATGACCCAGCTTAATCATATGATAAAATACCTGAGGGTGGTCCTTGATAAAGACCTGGAGCTTGTAAGACGGGCCTCAAAAGAGCATCAGGAATACATGCGCCAGGTCTCCGTTGTTGAGAAAAAAATAGAAACCATATCCGATATAAGAGAGGAAGAAAGCAACAACATAGCATCCTTAAAGGCCGAGGTTGAAAAGAAGGTGATCCTGCTTTCCAGGGTTCACAAAGAAAAGGAATTCTATGAAACGGCGGTCACGGAGCTTGGATCTGCTTCAGAAGGCCTTAAAAATACGATTACTAACCTGGACAGCAGGGAAAATAAAAAGAAGGACAAAACAGCAGCGCTGCCCTCAGGCTTCGCAGCACTTAAGGGCAAATTGTCTCTTCCGGTCAAGGGAAAGATTATTAGGGGAAGCAGGCAATCGGGAGAAAATATTTTTAATGCACTTAAAGGTGTATACATAGGCGGCGCCTTCGGCGCAGACGTAAAGTCAATCTACCAGGGGAGGGTAGATTATTCCGGACAGCTTAAAGGGTATGGCCAGGTTATAGTTATTAATCATGGCGAAAGATTTTTTACAATCTCCGCATATCTTGCCCGCAGGAATAAGAACGAGGGTGACATTGTGGAAAAGGGGGAAACAATAGGCCAGATCGGGGAAACCGGCCTGCTGGCAGGACCCGCCCTGTATTTTGAAATGCGGAAAGGCGACGCTAATCTTGACCCGTTAAAATGGCTAAAAGTTAATTGACCTTTATGGATATAGTGAAGTAGAATAAAATATTTATTTTATGGAACAATAGGGGTAAACCGATTGTCTATTTAAATCAGCCTCATCTGCAGGCTGGCAGATGCAGAACAATTTAAGCCGGATGCAATATCGAACCCTTAATCCATGGCTTCGAGGCCGGAATATTTTAAATATCCAGGAGCAATAAAATGATCTCTACGAAAAAAAGGTTATTCTTTAATATCACCATAATATCCGCTTTTATTGTCGGAATACTTTTTTTAAACGGAAGCAGCGGCACCGAAAAAAAGACTCTGCTGATGATATCTATAAGAATATTGATATATTTCTTGAGGTCCTTCAACAGGTTGAAGACAACTATGTGGAGCCCCAGGATACTACGAAGCTGATTAACGGGGCTCTTAAAGGTATGGTGGAGAGCCTTGATCCTCATTCATCATACATGACAAGGGATGAACGGGAGGACCTGATGAACGAAACAGAGGGCAGTTTTTCAGGCATAGGCATTGAGATAAGCCTGAAGGATAATGTCCTTACCGTTATTTCCCCCATTGAGGACACCCCTGCCTATAAGGCAGGCCTGAAGGCCGGTGATAAGATAATAAAGATTGAAGATAAGCTTTCCCTTGATATGGATCTTCAGGATGCAATCAAGCTTATAAGGGGGCCTAAAGGCAGCGAAGTCAAGCTGACGATAAGCCGCGAAGGCGCTGATAAGCCCCTTGTATTCACCATAACCAGGGATGTGATTCCCCTTAGAAGCGTCAAGAACTATAATCTGGGTAATGATATAGGCTATGTGAGGATTTCCAATTTTTATGGAAACACCTATGACGACCTGATTGCAGCCCTGGATAATCTGGAAAAAGGCCCGAAACTGAAGGGATTGGTTCTTGATCTCAGGAATAACCCCGGGGGCCTGCTGGAACAGTCCATACTTGTTTCCGATGAATTTCTGGATTCAGGGGTGATCGTCAGCACCAAGGGAAGGGATGAAAAACAGAATATTGAAGAGCATGCGCAGAAAAACAAGAAGCCAAGGGAGTATCCTATAGTTGCCCTGGTCAATGGAGGCAGCGCAAGCGCCTCAGAGATCGTGGCAGGGGCATTGCAGGATAACAAGAGGGCATTGATACTGGGCACGCAGACCTTCGGTAAGGGCTCTGTCCAGACGATACTGCCGCTCTCTGACGGTTCCGGCCTGCGATTGACCACTGCCAGGTATTATACGCCCAGCGGCCGGTCCATCCAGGCAAGCGGGATAACGCCTGATATAGAACTGGAATATATCGCTCCAAAGGAATCTGAGGCGGAAAATGAAGGTGAAGAGACTACTATAACAATAAGAGAAAAGGACCTGAACAATCATATAACAAATCCTACCGTTCCGGAGACTGGGGAAGATTTAATAAAGGCTATTAAAATTTCCCCTGAATCAAATACTAAAGGAACTGAAGGGCTGATCAAGGAGAAAGCCACCGGTAAGACCGAAGAGGCGGTCAAAGAGGAGACAAAGGATAAGGCCGAAGACGATACTGCCTCAAAAATAAAGGTCCTTTTGGATGACAATCAGGTGCGGCAGGCGATTCAACTGCTTAAGTCATGGGATGTGATTTCCCAGATAAAGACAGGGAAAAAAGAATGAGCCTGAGATTATCCCCCGGATAACTGGATGACAATGAAAAGGAAGAGGAGAAGAAAGAAGGGGAAGATTACTCCAAAGCGTTTTTTCATAAGGGTTTTGCTGATCGGGTGCATAATTGCCGCAGGGTTTTTATTTTATTATCTTAACCGTTATAAATCGGGCTCGACCAATTCCGAATATGAGGATATATCCAGCAGGTCATCTGAGCTGAACAGGAAGATCAGCAGGATCGACCATGTCATCTATGAATCTCTTTATAAAGGGAAGGTCGATGCAAAGAATATTTATTTTTCTGAAGTAACTCCCGTCAACGCCAAGGATTATGAATGGGATTTTACAGAGGTTACAGTAAATATACCGGATCAGGATGCCGCCTCCAGTCTTGGAACTCTCATTAATAATGAACTGTTGAAATTAAGCCCGGATGTTGTGATAACCGGAGGTGATGCGCCTGGTCTTGATACGGTGTATAACATCTCAGCACTTGGTCTTCATACGCATAGAATCAGGCTGGTATGTAAAAAGGCGAGGGAAGAGATCAGGGGCGGTCTCCCGAAAATAGCCATCGTTATAGATGATATAGGTAATGACTCTGATATGGCCTCTTCTCTGATGGAATTGGGATTGCCCGTTACCCTGTCGGTCCTGCCGTCATCTCTTTATGCAAGGGATATAGCCGAGAAGGCCACGGGAAAGGGTTTTGAAGTTATACTGCATCTCCCCATGGAGCCTAAGAATTATCCAACTGTTAATCCGGGGCCTGATGCCCTTTTGACGAAAATGGATGAACGCCGGATAAAAGCCATTATAGATAAAGGCCTTAAAAAGGTCCCGGGTGTTTCAGGTGTGAATAATCATATGGGGTCTTATTTTACTGAAAAGGAGGATAAGATGACATATGTATTAAAGGAATTAAAGAGAAGGAACCTTTTCTATCTGGACAGCAGGACAACCAGCAACACTGTGGGCTTCAAACTTGCACAGAAGATGGGAATCTTGTCTGGGGAGAAAAGTGTTTTCCTGGATGATGATCCTTCAAGAAGGGCGGTCAGACAACAATTGGATCGCCTTCTTGGAATAGCGAGATATTCCGGCACGGCAATAGGCATCGGGCATCCTCATGAGGTGACCCTGGATGCATTAAAGGAGTATGCGAGTATACTGAAGAAAGACTTTCAGGTTGTGCCTGTTTCGGAGTTAATGAAGTAGAAAATAAGTAATATTGGAGGACTATTTTGAAAGTTCCATTACTGGATTTAAAGCCACAGTACAGCAAGATAAAAAGTGAAGTAATGTCGGAGATAGAGGCGGTATGTGATTCACAGGTGTTTATCCTTGGGCCGAAGGTGCAGGAGCTTGAGGCAAAAATCGCCGAGTATTGCGGGGCGAAATATGCCGTAGGGGTATCTTCCGGCACGGATGCCCTCCTGATCGCGTTGATGGCTGAAGGGGTCGGGCATGGCGATCTGGTGGTTACCACGCCGTACAGCTTTTTTGCCACGGTTGGCGTGATCGCGCGCCTGGGTGCATCCCCGCTGTTTGTTGATATCGACGAGCGCACCTATAATATCGATCCCGCAAAGCTTGCAGAGAGGTTGAAATCTCTGAGCAAAGAGCAGCGGAGCAGGCTCAAGGCTGTTATACCGGTGCACCTTTTCGGGCAATGCGCAGATATGGAGCCGATCATCAGGATAGCACGCGAATATGGCATGAAGGTTATAGAGGATGCAGCCCAGGCCATCGGCGCTGAATATGAGTTCAGCGATGGGACGGTTAAAAAGGCAGGCGCAATGGGGGATTACGGGTGTTTTTCCTTTTACCCTACAAAGAACCTGGGGGCCTTTGGAGAAGGCGGCATGGTCACATGTAATGATGATGAAACATATAAACGGCTCAAGATATTTCGCAACCACGGTGATGTAAGCAGGTACGCTCATCGCTATGTGGGCGGAAATTTCAGGCTTGATGCCCTGCAGGCGGCTATCCTCTTGATCAAACTGAAATATCTCGATGAGTGGACGGAAGCCAGGATAAGAAATGCAGGGGTATACAGGGAGCTGTCAAAAAAAGATTTAATAAAAATCCATTTTCCTCTTGAAAAAGAGAAAAGGCACATATATAATCAGTTCGTAATCAAGGTAAGAGTCGGTCGTGACGGATTGAAACAGTTTCTGTCTGAAAAAGGAGTTGGATCTGAGATCTACTATCCTGTGCCTCTTCACCTGCAGGAGTGTTTTAAGAGTTTAAAGTATGGTGTTGGAGATCTTCCTGTATCAGAGAATGCCGCATTAAATACCTTAGCCCTTCCTGTTTACCCGGAGCTGAAACGAGATCAAATAAGCTATGTGGTTGATTCACTGATGTTATTTGATGGTTCCAAATAGATAAAATTATTTTTTAAAAATATTAAAAAAATTGCTTGACATAGAAAGATAAAAAGTTTAGTGTACGATTTCTTCTTTTGAAGGTCAGCAAATTACAAATCAGTTGACATCGTTTTTCTCTTTATCTAAAATGTAATCAACTTGTTCTTTGAAAACTAAATAGTGACACACCGATTTGGGTCAACGTAATAAAGAATAAAGCTTAAGAGCTATAGGATATAAATTTTAATTGGAGAGTTTGATCCTGGCTCAGAATGAACGCTGGCGGCGTGCCTAACACATGCAAGTCGAACGAGAAATTCCCTGCTTGCAGGGGAAAGTAAAGTGGCGCACGGGTGAGTAACGCGTGAGTAACCTGTCCTTAAATCTGGGATAACTTCGCGAAAGCGACGCTAATACCGGATACCGTCTTTGAAACCTCGGTTTTTTAGATGAAAGATGACCTCTTCATGAAAGTTGTCGTTTAAGGAGGGGCTCGCGTACCATTAGCTAGTTGGTGGGGTAATGGCCTACCAAGGCTACGATGGTTAGCTGGTCTGAGAGGATGACCAGCCACACTGGAACTGAAACACGGTCCAGACTCCTACGGGAGGCAGCAGTGAGGAATTTTGCGCAATGGGGGAAACCCTGACGCAGCAACGCCGCGTGAGTGAAGAAGGCCTTCGGGTCG
>JBFYXR010000300.1:0-13644 GCA_041310455.1 Desulfobacteraceae bacterium
TGTCTGTAACCTCTACCGGTTTCCCTGTCCCTGCAGCGGCCTCAAGGGGCGCGCGGCATCTCCCGCATATAGCGGCTTCATTCAATCTCCCGGCGGGGATACGGTTTTTTGTACCGCAGGCCGGACACCTGACAATGATATTTTCCATGGCCACAGGGTTTTCTCACAGGCGCGGATCTATGTTGCCGGGGCCGCCGCATTCCGGGGTGTAGCAGGTAATATTTACGAATTCGCATTTCTTTTTGCAGCCGGGGCATGTCTCCGGGGGAGAACCGGCGGTAATCCTGAAACCGCAATAACTGCATTTCCAGAACGTCATGCCGCACTGCGGGCATATGTCCCCCGCGAAACTGCCATCAGCCATGTAACCGCATTGAGCGCACACCATTTTATCCGACATGTATAATCCTCCATTGAAGTTGGTTTTAAAAATTATAAAACAATCTTGCCACAAAACCTTAAATGTCAAGGCATTATTCCTGTTAACCGTCTCATAATTTATTTCACCCTGGCGGAGTGAAACGTGCAAAATATTACGAGACGATTAATAACAGGGTCTGTGAAAACCATTTAAAATTTTATCTGAATTTCTGATGGCGGTCCCGGCAGATGGATTATCGGCCTGAAGCAGAATGAAGCCTTTCCTTGTGCCCTGCGCCTTTCGCCTGTGAAATGCACCTCCCTGCTCCGACCGTAAAACAGGATAATATGTCGGGCAGATTGAGCGTCTTGCATACCCCTCAATCCCTTGCCCCGGCGACTTCAAACCCCTCCTTCTCAAGCGCCCTTTTAATCCTGCGCGTCTTGCATGGCGACAGCCTGAAACAATAGACCTTTCTGGCGGACCTGGGTGTAGTTACTGAAACGCTCAGGATCTCAGCTTTATTGTCATGAATAATGCCGATTGCCTTGCTTAAAAGGCCCGGCTTGTCCACGATAACAACATCAAGGCGGGAGTATCTGAGCAGGAGTCCCATCATATCAATGAAGGCGCGGAAGACATCCGACTCGGTTATGATGCCGACCACCCTCCCCTCATCCACCACGGGCATCCCGCCGATCTTGTACTTGTAAATGAGTTGTACGGCAATCTCTATGGCGTCTTCAGGATGGACCGTAATAGGTTTCTTTATGATCAGGTCTGAAAAAGTTAAGTCTTCAAGCATTGACGGCATCAGGCCCTGCCTCAGGTCGGACAGGGTTACAAAACCCTTGAGCATATTCCCCCTTGTGACCACGGGCAGGTGCCTGATCGAATTATTTTTCATTACTTCTATAGCATCGCTGATAGAAGATTTCGGGGAGATGGTTATGGGGTCCTGGATCATCAGGTCTTTTACTTTCATGACGCCTCCTTCCTATTATCCTTAAAAACGCCGGTTTCACAAAATCAGTCATGCCTTCAGGAATAATGCATCTTACACCTCTTTGAATAAAACATCAAAATAATGATGATTTCGGGACTCAAAATGCAAGCCTGCCCTTTCCTGTTCGAAATAGAAACTTGACATGAGACGGGAGATAACTAGAATATGGCTCAAGGCGCAGGGCCTAAGCAGATTTGAAATTTCAAATCTCAAATTTGAAATCCTTCACTGCCCTTTAACCGAGTGCCCTGCGCCTTGAGCCTTTTAAAGAGCATCACATGAACCTTCTTACCATCCTGCTGATAGCCCTTGCCCTTTCCATGGATGCCTTTGCGGTTTCCATAGCGAGCGGCATTGCAATAAAAAAACTGCGCATAGAGCATGCCCTGACAATTGCCCTGTGGTTCGGCATCTTTCAGGCAGTCATGCCTTTGATCGGATGGTTCGGGGGTGTCAGCCTCCGTGAACTCCTGTCAGGGATTGACCACTGGGTTGTATTCGGGCTCCTCCTGTTTATAGGGGCCAAGATGATATGGGAGGCATTCAAAATAGATCCGATCGAAAAAGAGTCGAATCCTCTTGATATCCATATCCTTTTTACACTCTCCCTGGCTACCAGCATTGACGCCCTGGCTACCGGCGTGAGCTTTGCCCTGCTGGGCATACCTGTTGTAATGCCTGTCATCATAATAGGGGTTGTGACCTTCCTGGTATCCTTTGCAGGAGTCTGGATCGGTGACAAGGGAGGACACTTCTTCGGCAAGAAGATGGAGATCATAGCCGGGATTATTCTTATAGGGATCGGGATAAAGGTGCTTGCAAGCCATCTTACAGGAGGATAAAATTATGAACCATGAATTCAAGTCCCTGGAAATAGGACACAAGGACCTGTTCCGGCGTTATCTTGCTGAAGACCCGCCTCAGATCTCTGAACTTACCTTCACCAACCTCTTTATCTGGAAACATTGCTATCATCCTGTCTGGCTTGAAAGGGACGACTGCCTTCTGATAATCCTCCGTCCTGAAAAAACCGCGCCCTTCGGGCTGCAGCCTGTAGGAACCGGTGATAAAAAAAACGCCCTGGATGCCCTTTGCAGTGAGCTCAGGGATATCTCTGATGAGGTCAGGCTGTGCAGGGTCAGCGAAGATTTCGTCAACAGGCGCCTTGATCCTGACCAGTATTTTTATCAGCTGGACAGGAACAACAGCGACTATGTCTATAAATCCAATGACCTCATAGAATTATCCGGCAGGAGATATCACAGCAAGAAAAACCATCTGAACACCTTCATAAAGAACTATAAATATGAATATCTGACTCTTGACGGGGAACTTGTAGGACATTTTCTGGACATGCAGGAGGAATGGTGCAGGATAAGGGATTGTCTTCAGACGCCCGATCTTCTTATGGAGGACTATGCAATAAAAACGGCGCTTACCTATTTTGATGAGCTTGAGTATAAGGGCGCTGCCATACGCATCGGATCCAGTATAGAGGCATTTTCCCTGGGAGAACAGCTCAACTCCGATACTGCGGTCATACACATTGAAAAGGCCAACCCTGATATCCAGGGTCTCTACAGCGTCATCAACAATCTTTTTGCCCGGAACACCTGGTCCCGCCTTGAATATATCAACCGAGAGCAGGACCTGGGCATTGAAGGCCTTAGAAAGGCGAAAGAGTCCTATTATCCTTGCCACATGGTAAATAAATATATCGTGTTTCCGAGGTAGATCGGTTTGCCAATCTTCACAGTTTTATTAAGGAAGATTGATAGGGCAAAAATCCCATGGAACAAAAAACAAACAGATTAATAAATGAAAAAAGCCCATACCTCCTGCAGCATGCCCATAATCCTGTAGACTGGCATCCATGGGGTGACGAGGCCTTTTATACTGCAGCAAGAGAAGACAAGCCCGTATTTCTGTCAATAGGCTATTCTACCTGCCACTGGTGTCATGTAATGGCCCACGAATCATTTGAAGATAAAACCGTAGCCGAACTTATAAATAGTGCCTTTGTCCCGATCAAGGTGGACAGGGAGGAAAGGCCGGACCTGGACAACATCTACATGATGATCTGTCAGTTGCTCACAGGAAGCGGGGGCTGGCCCCTGACCATAATCATGACACCGGACAAAAAGCCATTTTTCGCCGGCACCTATATCCCTAAAAACACCCGGTTCGGCAGGACGGGTCTGATGGAGCTTATCCCGAGAATACAGGAGGTGTGGTCCAAAAGACGCGTGGATGTCATTGATACGGCAGACAAGATAATCAGCACTCTTAAAAACGTTGAAGAACCTTCATACCGTCCGGACATGGACATATCTGTTTTAGACAGGGCATTTCATGAGCTGTCACAGCCTTTTGATAAATTGCATGGCGGTTTTGGAGATGCACCCAAGTTCCCCTCACCCCATAATCTTCTTTTCCTTCTGAGATACTGGAAGCGCACCGGGCGGCGGGATGCCCTCGACATGGTGGAACAGACAATCCGTTCGATGCACCGGGGAGGAATCTATGATCAAATCGGATTCGGGCTCCACAGATATTCAACCGACAGGGAATGGCTTGTCCCGCATTTTGAAAAGATGCTGTATGATCAGGCCCTCTTCGCCCTGTCCTGCCTGGAAACCTGCCAGGCGACCGGCATTGAATATTATTCCCAAATCGCCAGGGAGATTTTTACCTATGTGCTGAGGGACATGACCTCTCCGGATGGCGGATTCTATTCAGCTGAAGACGCGGACAGCGAGGGAGAGGAGGGCAGGTTCTACACCTGGCATGAAAATGAGATTCATGAAATCCTTGGAAAGGATAACGCGGAATTGATTGCCAGGGTCTTCGGGGTGAAAAAAGATGGAAATTTCAGAAATGAAGCCTCATGCCCCTTGGCCGGATCTAATATTCTGCATCTTAAGATGCCCCTTTCAAAAATTGCCGAGAACCTTAATGTCCCTTTACCGGAACTTGAAACCAGAATAGCCGACCTACGTGTGCAATTGTTTAACGCCCGGCAAAAACGGATCCGCCCTTTCAGGGATGACAAGATACTGACCGATTGGAACGGGCTCATGATCGCGGCCCTTTCCCGTGGGTCACAGGTACTGGAGGATCAGTCCTGTCTGGATGCCGCCATTAAATCCGCCGACTTTATTTTATCCCATTTACGGGAACCGGACGGCAGACTCCTGCATCGGTACCGGGATGGGGAGGCCGCGATCACGGCCCACCTGGACGATTATGCATTTCTTATCTGGGGTTTGATCGAAATCTACGAGGCAAGCTTTGAGACGGCATATCTTAAAGCCGCCCTGGACTTGAACAAAGACATGCTGATGCTTTTTCAGGACCGGGATAGAGGAGGCCTTTTCTTTACGGCACATGACGGTGAAGCCCTTCTCATAAGAAAAAAAGAGGTCTATGACGGCGCTATACCATCCGGCAACTCGGTTGCGATGCTCAACCTTCTCCGGCTGGCCCGTCTGACAGGAAGGACTGACCTTGAAGAGAAGGCCGCTGATATAGGCCGGGCCTTCTCAGGGCAGATAAGGCAGATCCCGTCGGCCTGCACATTTTTCCTGTCCGCCGTCGATTTCAGCCTTGGTCCCTCCTATGAAATCGTCATCTCAGGAAACTCCAATGCCCCTGACACGGTTGAAATGATTTCTGTATTGAGAAAGAGCTTTATACCCAACAAGGCAATAATCCTTCGCCCCACTGAAGATCCTGCGTCATCCATTGATGCCCTGTCCGGATTTGTCAAGGACTATTCTGTCATCAATGACAGAGCGACTGCGTATGTGTGCCTCAATAATGCCTGCAAGGCCCCGACCACCGATCCTTCAGAGATGCTTAAGCTCCTGGGCGTTAATAGACATGGTCCTTCCTCTGTCTGATACGGTTAACGTGATGCATTAATTGAGCAGTGTTGCACATTTAATTGTGCAAGTTTCTTTTCTTTAACCAATTGGGTCAACCTGAATTTTACCACTTGATAGAACGGATATTATCAATATATAATGCGACATCTTTTCTTCCCTTATCGAGTCTTAAAAGAAAAGACCCCGCCCTGGGCTTATGAAGGCGGGATTTACCAGAACAATAGGGTTCCGATTGCCTCAGCATTGGAACAGACACCTGTTATTGAAGCCCCGATTAATACCGATTGTTAAAATCATGCGGAGCTGGAGACATAACGCATAAAATCATTTTCATTTTATGTCCCATGGATATCCTGCTTTAAGCATCATTTTCAGCAACGCCTGCACCGGGCTTCTTGAACAATAAGGGCTTATGTCTCTCTTCCTGAAATCAGAACCCTGTCCCATTAACCTAAACAAATAAAATTACAAGGAGACAACTATGACAAAATACGTATATTCCTTCGGATCAAAAAAGACCGACGGGCGGGCGGACATGAAAAACCTGCTTGGAGGAAAGGGTGCCAATCTCGCTGAGATGAGTCTTTTAGGCATCCCTGTCCCCGCCGGTTTCACGATTACAACGGACTGCTGCAACGATTGTTTTTTTAACAAATCCAGGTTCCCCCAGGGCATGGAGGAACAGGTCCAGAAGGCCCTGAAGGCAGTTGAAAACGAGATGGGCATGAAGTACGGAGACCCTGATAATTGCCTCCTTATCTCCTGCCGTTCAGGCGCAAGGTCATCCATGCCCGGCATGATGGAGACGGTCCTCAATATAGGCCTCTGCTCCAGGACCATCCCGGGTCTCATCAAGAGGACGGGAAATGAGCGCTTTGTCTATGACTCCTACCGCAGGCTCATAACCATGTATTCCGACGTTGTCATGGAAAAGGCCGAGGGCATTGAACCACAGGAAGGCAAAGGCATCCGCGCCCAGCTTGAAAGGATCATGGATGAACTGAAGAAATCCAAGGGATATAAAAACGATACGGAGCTTACGGTCTCAGACCTGAAATACCTCTGCTCCGAATATACTAAAAAGATCAAACAGGTCCTGGGGAGCCCGTTCCCGGATGATCACATGAAACAGCTCTGGGGCGGCATAGGCGCGGTGTTCAAGAGCTGGAACGGAAAAAAGGCCGCGGCCTACAGAAGGATTGAGGGGATACCCGACAGCTGGGGCACAGCCACAAACGTTCAGGCGATGGTCTTCGGCAACATGGGTGAGACATCCGCCACAGGCGTTGCCTTTACCAGAAACCCGGCAACCGGCGAAAATAAATTTTACGGCGAGTGGCTTCCCAATGCCCAGGGAGAAGATGTTGTTGCCGGCATCAGGACGCCAAATCCCATCAACGAGGCGACTAAGATGGAGCAGAACAGGCACCTGCCGTCCCTGGAAAAGGCCATGCCCAAGCTCTACAAGCAGCTTCATGAAATCGAAAGAAAGCTTGAAAAGCACTACAGCGATATGCAGGACATAGAGTTCACCATCCAGGAAGGAAAACTCTACATGCTCCAGACCAGGGTCGGGAAAAGGACAGGCACTGCAGCCTTAAATATGGCCATGGACATGCTCAAGGAAAAGCTCATCAATGAGCCTGCCGCGGTCATGCGGCTGAAGCCCGAGCAGCTTGATGAACTCCTTCATCCCATTGTCGATCCGGCCGCAGAGAAAAACGCCGCGATAATCGCCAGGGGACTGCCGGCAGGGCCCGGGGGTGCTAACGGCCATATCGTTTTCAAGGCCGAGGATGCAGTGGAATGGGAGAAGAAGGGCAAGAAGGTCATACTGGTCAGGGAGGAGACAAACCCTGAAGACGTTGCAGGGATGCGCGCAGCCGAGGGCATACTCACAGCCAGGGGCGGCATGACAAGCCACGCCGCACTTGTGGCCAGGGGATGGGGGAAATGCTGCATTGTGGGCGCAGGCGCCATACATGTCGATTCGATCTCCAAGAAGATGACCGTTAACGGAAAGACCTACAGGGAGGGCGATGTGCTTACCCTTAACGGCACAAAGGGTTATGTCTATGAAGGCAGGCTTAACATGATAGACGCCACTGAAAATGTGAACTTTAAGGCATTCATGAAGCTGGTCGACAGGCAGAGAAGACTCGGCGTCAGGGCCAACGCGGATACGCCGGCGGATGCGGCAACAGCAAGAAATTTCGGGGCCGAGGGCATAGGCCTCTTCAGGACAGAGCACATGTTCTACGGCGAAAACAGTGAGAAGCCGCTCTTCCTTCTCAGGCAGATGATACTGAGCAGCACGCTGGAGGAAAGAAAATCCGCCCTGGATAAACTTTTCCCCCACGTAAAGAGCAATATAAAGGCGACCATGAAGGTAATGCAGGGTCTCCCTGTCACATTCCGCCTGCTTGATCCGCCCCTCCACGAATTCATCCCACAGGATGAGCCCCAGCAGAAGGAGCTTGCCGAAAGCCTGGGCATTGACGTGAAGGAGGTGGTCAGACGAGGTGAACTCCTCCACGAGGTCAACCCCATGATGGGCCATCGCGGCGTCAGGCTGGGAATTACCTACCCTGAGGTGTCTGAGATGCAGATCCGCGCTATCTTCGAGGCGGCTGCCGAGCTTATCAAGGAGAAGATCAAGGCCATGCCGGAAATCATGATCCCTGTTACCTGCGATGTGAATGAAATCAAGGTGCAGAAAAAGATTATTGAAAGGAATTACAAAGAGGTCATAACAAAATTCAACCTCAAGAAGATCGATTACCTCACGGGCACCATGATCGAGATACCGAGGGCCTGTCTCCTGGCCGACAAGATGGCCGAGGAGGCACAGTTCTTCTCCTTCGGGACCAACGACCTCACACAGATGGGTTTCGGTTTCTCCCGCGATGACATCGGCGCATTTCTGCCCGGGTACCTGGATAAAAAGATCCTAAAGGCAGACCCCTTCCAGACCATTGACCAGGAAGGCATCGGCCAGCTTATAGAGATGGGCGTCACAAAGGGGCGTTCAACCAAAAAGGACCTGAAGGTGGGCATCTGCGGAGAGCAGGGCGGTGAACCGGCATCGGTCAAATTCTGCTTCAAGGTCGGTCTCAATTACGTCAGCTGCTCTCCCTACAGGGTCCCCATTGCAAGGCTTGCGGCTGCCCAGGCTTCCATTGAGGGCGCGGCAGTGTCTAAAAAGCCTGTGAAGAAGGCACCATCAAAAAAGAAGGCCGCTGCAAAGAAAAAATAGCCCGTTTCAAACTGCATACAGACAAAAAGCAAGGTGGCAACACCTTGCTTTTTTTATATTTACTCCATAGAATCAAAGCTTGACACACTGTTTCCGTACATGCTAGAAAACAGCTTGCACAAGATGTATTCCGTCTGCTCAATATTTCATAAAAAAACCAATTGTGCTGTATAATTCCAGTAAACACCATGTTTACCTCCCCAATACCATTTTTTCTGTGCGTACCCTGTGAAAAAATCTCATGGATACCAGGAGACAGATGGATTATTGAGGAGGAGAATATTTCAATTAAGGAGGTAGAAAGTGAATATTATAGTCTGCATTAAACAGGTCCCGGACACCGAATCTCAGATCAAGATAGCCCCGGATGGAAAATCAGTTGTTACGGACGACATCAAATGGGTAATGAATCCCTATGATGAATTCGGGGTTGAAGAGGCATTGAGGATCAAAGAGAAATTCGGAGGAGAAGTAACAGTAGTAGGATTGGGTCCCAAGAGGGTGGCCGAGTCCATACGAACCGCCCTTGCTATGGGCGCCGACAAGGGTGTACTTGTAAGCGACCCCGCCCTTGACGGGAGCGATTCACTGGCTGTTGCAACGGCCCTTGCCGCGGCAATTAAAGGCCTTAGCTATGATCTTATTTTTACAGGTCAGAGGGGCGTCGATGATGATAACGGAATCGTCGGGGCAGCCCTTGCCGAGATGCTCGATATCCCCAATATCTCTGTTGTTGAAAAGGTTGAGATAGCAGGCGATGGGAAATCCGTCAAGGCACACAGGCCGGTGGAAGGCCTCACCCTTGTTATCGAGGCGGCATTGCCCGCACTGATTACCGCTCAGAAGGGCCTGAATGAACCGAGATATGCATCTCTCCCCGGGATTATGAAGGCAAAAAAGAAACCCCTTGAAGAAAAGACACTTGCGGCCCTTGGTCTTGATCCTTCCCAGTTCGGCGAAGGTGCAAGAAAACTGAAAATCGTGAAGCTGACGCCTCCGCCTCAAAGAAATGCCGGCAAGATCGTCGCCGGAGACACGCCGGAACAGAAGGCAGCGGAACTGGCAAAATTGCTGCACGAGGAGGCCAAGATCCTGTAATAGCCTTCCATACAGGGCAGGATCGATATTACTCAAGCTATCAGATAAAAGGAGATATAAACGATGTCACAAGGAGTTATGATAATTGCTGAACAGAGGGACGGGGATATCCGCAAGATATCCTATGAACTTATCAGTGAAGGAAGGCGGCTGGCCGATGCCCTGGGACAGGAATTGACTGCTGTGCTGCTTGGTTCCAATATAAAAGACAAGGCCGCGAAATTCGGAAATTATGGCGCCGGCAAGGTGGTCGTAGCCGATGATCCCAGGTTGGGGCAATACACTACCGATGCATATGTTTCCGTAATCGCCCAGATAGTAAAGGCCAGTGACCCCGCTGTACTGCTGCTCGGAGCATCATTCAACGGCAAGGACCTGGCTGCCAGACTTTCAGCCAGGCTGGGCGTCGGCATGGCCCAGGACTGCATCCAGTTCTCCATGGAAGACGGCAGGCTGAATGCTGTCCGTCCGATCTATGCGGGCAAGGCCTACGCAAAGGTAACCTACAGCGATAATTACCCGCATATGGCAACGGCAAGGCCCAATGTAATGTCCATGAATGCGCCGGATGAATCCAAGACCGCCCAGGTGTCAGACGCGTCTTTCACCCTGAATGATGCCGACATCAAGACAAAGATTGCCGAGGCGATAAAGGACAAGAGCGGGAAGGTTGACCTTACAGAGGCCGACAAGATAGTGTCCGGCGGACGCGGCATGAAGGGTCCTGAGGGTTACGGGATACTGGAAGAGCTTGCCGACCTTATAGGGGCAACGGTGGGCGCCTCAAGGTCCTCGGTTGATGCCGGATGGAGGCCCCATGCAGACCAGGTGGGACAGACCGGAAAGGTTGTCTCCCCTACCCTTTATGTTGCGTGCGGCATTTCCGGGGCCATTCAGCACCTGGCCGGAATGGCCACATCAAAGGTTATCGTGGCCATCAATAAAGACCCGGATGCACCAATCTTCCAGAAGGCAGATTACGGAATTGTTGATGACCTGTTCAAGGTTGTCCCGGCCCTCAAGGAAGAACTCAAAAAAATGATGTAATCTCTTCAGCAGGCGTTTAATCGGAGGCCGTCAGACGGCGGCCTCCGACCATTGGATAATAATTCCTGCCAGGATGTAAAAAACAAGATACAACACCTCAACGCCACCGCTAACATCCTGATAACAAAGAATTTATCTACAGTGTCCTGATTCAGTAATAAACCGATGAATAAAATTAATGTCCCGGATTTGTGATTATTTGATTGACAAAAAAATCATTTTTTATACATTAAGCGTTTATCGGCGGTGTAGCTCAGTTGGTCAGAGCATACGGCTCATATCCGTAGAGTCACTGGTTCAAGTCCAGTCACCGCCACCATAAAATTATCGGTCCGACATTGACAATTTTGGTAATCGGCTTTATCTTCGACATGAATTTGCTCATTTTATTGAGAGCTTGCCTATGACTTATTTGGCCTTTGAAGATAGAGATTTAAAGGATATAAGCGACGCCCTTGATATCGCTGAAGATAAGACGGGCAATTTCTATAAATTCTCCTTCGGCCAATGGAAACGGCATCAATACGATGTCAAGACATTGACCTCTCTATCGGAAAATGAGATCAGCAATTACGCCTTTGCCATGCTGAAAAAGTGTTCAAGGGCGACAAGAGGCTATGAATCCAGGACAAGAATCCGGGATTTTTATTTTATCTGCCTCCAGGATCACCGCATATTGAATGCCCTGGAAAGGGATAAAAATCTTGCGCTGGTCTCGCTCCTTGTCTATGTGTTTACCCATGAACTGGTGCATATTATCAGGTTCTGCAATTTCTTTCAGCGATTCGAAATTACAGGCAAGGGCAGGGAAGACGAAGAGAGGCTGGTTCATAACATTACCCATGAGATACTCAGGGACAGCAGCCTTCCCAGGATGGATTATGTCCTTGAATCATACAAACATCACAGGCTGTTTGAATTGAATGCATGACCAGGGTCCTGTCGGCCCTTATTTAATTTTAATTTTTGAGGTGATAGACATGCCTTTATATGAATATGAATGCACAAAATGTAACAATCATACAGAGATATTTCAGAGAATGTCGGACAAACCCATTGCCAGGTGTGAAAAATGTAACGGCAGGATGAAAAAGCTTATCTCTCAGAGTTCCTTCCACCTGAAGGGATCAGGATGGTATGTGACCGATTACTCTTCAAAAAGCGGGGGACATGACGGCAAATCATCCGGCAGGGAAATCACCGGCGGCAGTGATGCTGCAGGGGATTCCGCAAAAGAGGCAAAGGCCGAGTCAAAACCTGCTAAAGAAGCCTCCTGCGGCACAAAGAAAAAGGCTAAGTCAAAGGACTAAAAATATATGAAGAATTTTAATACGGGTAAAGAACAGGACAAGCTTATTAACAGGCTTGAAAAACAGGAAAAGCAGCAGGCATTTCAAAGAGACAGGTTTTATAAGTATAAAATATCCGAGATCCATTCAAGGCTTTCCCAGAGCCTCCTGATGGAAAAGATTATCGAGACCGATAATCCGGCCGCCTTTTCAGAGGTCCTGATGAAAGGCCTGAAAAAACTGCTTAAGACCAACGAATTTGACTTCAAATATTTTATTGCCCCCATACGCAGCCTTGTCCCTCATCCTAATCCGATCTCCCTGTACCTCACCCAGTATATCCTTGAAGGAGTGCTTAACGACCCTTGCGTTATCGAGGTGTATGGGACCGATAAAGAGATATATCAGACAGTAAACAAGGAGATCACAAACATAAACCTCAAGTTTGAAAGAGATGAAAAAAAGCTCGTTGAGCAGCTCTCCCACAACAAATCACTTAAACCTGGCTCAAGGGAATATGATATTGCCCTTGAACAGCTGTTCCGCAAGACAATGGGCGACCCGGCGGAGGGGGAAAACTTTAACAAGACCTCTGAATAAGTGATTTCCCGGTTTTTATTTCACAACGATAAAATCTAATAAAGGAGTATTATATGCCTTCTAAAAGGATAGCATTTCTTTTTCCTGGCCAGGGCTCACAGTCAGTAGGCATGGGGAAGGAGATACTTGACGGATTTCCCGAAACAAAAGAGATCTTTAGCCAGGCGGATGAGATATGCGGCAGACCCATATCAAGCTTGTGTCTTGAAGGGCCCATTGAGGAGCTGACACTCACCGACAATCTCCAGCCGGCCGTCACCGCTGTTAATCTTATGTGTCTTTCCGCCCTGAATAAATCAGTCATCTCTCCTGTGATCTCAGCCGGACACAGCCTGGGCGAATACGCAGCGCTTGCATCATCCGGCATCGTAACATTTTATGACGCCCTCCGCCTTACCATGAAACGCGGTGAACTGATGCACAGGGAGGCCCAGAAAAATCCCGGCACAATGGCCGCAATAATGGGCATGGAGATGGAGACGGTATCGGAGATCGTCAGCCAGTGCAAAGACAAAGGCGTGATTGCCATTGCAAATCATAATACAGCCAAGCAGATAGTCATAACCGGACAAAATGAACCCATGTCCGAGGCCATGGAACTGGCCAAACAGCGTGGAGGCAAGGCTGTTCAACTCAAGGTGAGCGGGGCGTGGCACTGCAACCTGATGAAAAATGCCGTCAGTGATTTTCGTGCCTTTATGAACGATGTGACATTCTCGACCCCTAAAACCACAATGCTCTTTAATGCCACGGCAGGGATTGAGACAGATCCGGAAAAAATAAAGGATATAATGGCAAAACAGCTGACAAGTCCTGTCAGATGGTACGAAATTATCCTTAAAATGCTTGACCAGGGTATTGATACCTTCGTAGAGGTTGGCCCCAAAAAGGTCCTGAGCGGACTGGTCAGCAAGATTGTGCCTGATGGAAAGGCACAGATTTACAATGTCGAGGACATGAAAAGCCTTGACACATTTCTGAACGGGATAAAATAAATCAAAATTTGGAGGCCAGTGTAGGGGCGACCGGCCGGGCGCCCCTACACGCGGTTGTGGCAGGGTTAAATTTTTCGGTGCCGCCTCCCAGTTTAATACCAGTTT
>JBFYXR010000301.1:0-8043 GCA_041310455.1 Desulfobacteraceae bacterium
CGTCTCTCATTAATTGATAAAGAGATTGAAAATATAGAAGAATTAAAGATCAGCAGCGGTGTTATGATACCGAAGAAAGGCATGCTTGAACTTAACAAACTGGCATCTGACGGAGATAAGATATCTATAGGTTTTAAACAGAATAACTGTATTGCGAAAAAGGATAATTGCATTATCGTGATAAGGCTGCTGGAGAGTAAATTTCCTGATTATAATTCCGTAATACCTAAAAACGTTAAACATAAAATAAAGGTAAAGAAAGAAGATATTCTCTATAGTATGAGGAAGATGATAATTTTGACCAGTGAAAGCTATAGAGGCGTGAAGATAACACTTGAGGACAATAAGATGGAGTTTGTTTCCATAAACCCGGACCTTGGAGACGTCAGGGATGTTATCGAGGTTGAATACAATAATGAACGGCTTGAGCTGGGATTCAACTCAAAATATTTTATGGATGTCCTTCAGGCTATGGATAGCGAGTTAATAGAGATAGGGTTCATTGACAACTCAAGTCCCTGCCTGTTTAACGGCAAGGATGACATTGGATTTTTAGGCCTTGTTATGCCTATGAGGATTTAAGAGGAGAACATGATAGATTCAGAAGCAAGCTACGGAGCAGAGGCCATCAAGGTACTGGAGGGATTGTCCGCGGTACGCAAGAGACCTTCCATGTATATCGGGAACACCGGGGTAGAGGGCCTTCACCACCTTGTTTATGAGGTGGTTGACAACAGTATCGACGAGGCCATGGGCGGTTACTGTGATTTTATAGATATCAGGATGCTGAATGACGGGAGCATAAGCGTTACAGACAACGGCAGGGGCATCCCGGTTGATATTCATAAGACTGAAAAGATTCCTGCCCTGGAACTGGTGATGACCAAGCTTCATGCAGGCGGCAAATTTGACAACAAGAGCTACAAGGTCTCAGGGGGCCTTCATGGCGTAGGCGTATCCGTTGTTAACGCCCTTTCAGAGTTTCTTGAGGTGGAGGTGTATTTGAACGGCAAAATACATTTCCAGCGTTACGAAAGGGGCATTGTAAAGACGCCGGTCCTGGTTAAAGGAGAGACAACCAAGAGAGGGACAAAGGTAGTTTTCAAGCCGGACAGCGAGATATTCTCCACCACGGAATATGATTTTGAGACGATCGTCAAGAGGATGAGGGAACTCTCATTCCTTACAAAAGGCGTAAGGATAAAGGTTACGAATGAGATTGACGGCACGAAAAAGGATTTCATGTATGAGGGCGGGATCATCTCTTTTATAGAATATATAAATAAGAACAGCGAGGTCCTTCATAAAAATCCCGTTTACATATACGGCGAAAAAAATGATGTGATAATGGAGGTGGCCTTTCAATACAATAATTCCTATAACGAAAGGATATTCACCTTCGCCAATAATATTAATACCATTGAGGGAGGCAGCCATCTGAGCGGGTTCAAGTCAGCCATCACAAGGACCATCAATCAGTATCTGCAGAACTCTCCCATGGCAAAGAACTTTAAGGAGAACCTGAGCGGAGAGGATGTAAGAGAAGGTCTGGCAGCGGTGGTCAGTATTAAACTATCCAGCCCCCAATTTGAAGGACAGACAAAGACCAAGCTTGGAAACAGCGATATCAAGGGACTTGTAGAAAACCTGGTCAACGATAAATTAAGCAGCTATTTTGAAGAGAATCCGAGCGTAATAAAGGCAATCCTGTCAAAGGTCGTTGATGCAGCCAGGGCAAGGGAGGCCGCCAGAAAGGCAAGGGACCTGGCAAGACGCAAGGGCGTACTCTCTGATCACTCGTTGCCCGGCAAGCTGGCTGACTGCCAGGAGAAGGACCCTGCCCTTTGCGAGATATTTCTTGTTGAGGGAGATTCCGCGGGAGGTTCAGCCAAACAGGGGAGAGACCGCAGGAATCAGGCAATACTGCCCTTAAGGGGAAAGATCCTTAACGTCGAAAAGGCGAGATTCGACAGGATAATAGCAACAGAAGAGATCCGAATTATGATCACCGCCTTTGGGACGGGGATAGGTGATGAGAGATATGATATCAATTCCCTTAGATATCATAAGATAATTATAATGACGGATGCGGATGTTGACGGGTCTCATATCAGAACCCTTCTTCTGACATTTTTTTTCAGACAGATGCCTGAACTCATAGAAAACGGGCACCTGTACATTGCCCAGCCACCTTTGTACAGGGTGGCATCAGGGAAGAGTGAGATGTATATAAAGGATGAGGATGAAATGAATAATTTTATCCTCGCTCGCATAGAGAAGAATGAAAAGCTTGTCACAGACAAGGGTGAAGAGATATCAGGGCAAAGGCTTGTGAAACTCCTCAATGGCATAATAAGCTTCAACAAAAACTTTAAGAGACTCGCAAGAAGGGGCTATAGCCCGAGATTTATTGAGCTGGCGGTATCCCTGGGGCATATTGACAAGAACAAGTTTTCCAGCAAGGAATTTATGGACGCGATGTTTAAAAGGCTTCAGGACGAAGGATTTAATGTCAGCGATGTAAAGGTAATGGAAGAGGATGGGGATTATGAGTTCACCGTATCCGATACGCGCAACGGCGGATATTTCTTTCCCGTCAATCTGGGGTTCATGGCCTCTCACGAATTGAGAAACATGCTGGGCATTATGGATAAGTTCGGAGACCTTTTAAAAGTAAAGTACACCCTTCTTGGTGAAGGAGAAGGAAAGAAGACGGTTGAAGGTCCACAGCAGCTCCTTTCTGAACTCATGGATAGGGCAAAGAAGGGCCTCACCATACAGAGATACAAGGGCCTTGGTGAAATGAATCCCGAACAGTTGTGGTCAACCACGATGAACCCCGAAAAGAGGAGACTATTAAAGGTCAGGGTGGAGGACGTTGTGGACGCGGATGAGATATTCACCGTCCTTATGGGAGACAAGGTAGAGCCGAGGCGAGAGTTCATACAGAATAATGCACTTGAGGTCACAGAGCTGGATATTTAAAAGTCGAAGGGCAAAGGGATTCAGACCACCCTTGAAATAGTCTTTAGTCTGATGCCTCTCGCCTGATTTTTGGAGATAAAGGATGATTTCGGACATAAACATTAATTCCATTAATATAGAAGATGAGATAAGGAAGTCCTATCTGGAATATTCCATGAGCGTCATTGTGGGAAGGGCACTGCCGGATATAAGAGACGGGCTGAAGCCCGTACACAGGCGCGTCCTGTACGCGATGTATGACCTTAAAAACTTCCATAACAAGGCTTACAAGAAATCCGCCAGGGTCGTTGGTGATGTAATCGGTAAGTACCATCCCCATGGTGACACAGCGGTCTATGACACGATTGTCCGTATGGCACAGGACTTCTCCCTGAGATATCCACTGGTTGACGGCCAGGGAAACTTCGGTTCTGTTGACGGCGATTCTGCTGCTGCAATGCGTTACACGGAAGTCAGGATGACGCGCATGGCGGAGGAATTCCTTGCGGATCTTGAAAAAGAGACAGTGGACTTCATCCCGAACTATGACGAATCTCTCATGGAACCGGCGGTCCTTCCCGCCAGCGTACCAAACCTCCTGGTAAACGGTTCATCAGGGATCGCGGTAGGCATGGCCACAAACATCCCGCCTCATAATCTTACCGAGGTCTGTAACGCGATAATTGGCCTTATAGATAAACCCGATATCACGATAAATGAACTTATGCATTCTATTCCAGCCCCTGATTTCCCTACCGCAGGGTTTATCCTCGGCAGGAAGGGGATGCTGGAGGCATATAAGACAGGCCGTGGTATCATAAAGATAAGGGCCAGGGCCTTTGTTGAGAAGGTCGGAAAGAGCGGGGAAAGGATCATAATATCCGAGATTCCCTATCAGGTCAATAAGACCAAGCTGCTTGAAAGGATAGCGGAGCTCGTCAAGGATAAGAAGATAGAAGGCGTGGCCGACATAAGGGATGAGTCCGACAGGGACGGCATGAGGATCGTTGTGGATGTGAAGAGGGACGGGATAGCCATGGTTATCCTTAACCGCCTGTTCAAGTACACACAGATGGAGGTCTCATTCGGGATCATCTTTCTTGCCATTGTTAAGGGAAGGCCACAGGTATTAAACCTCAAGGAGATACTTGAGCTGTTTATCGGTCACCGGCGCGAGATAATAGTCAGAAGGACCCGGTACGATCTGAGAAAGGCAGAGGAGAGGGCACATATCCTGGAAGGCCTGAGAAAGGCGCTTGAATTCCTGGATGATATAATAGCGTTGATCAGATCATCCGCTGACGGGAAAGAGGCAAAGGCCAGGTTGATCTCCGAGTTTGAGTTCTCCGATCTCCAGGCACAGGCGATACTTGACATGAGGCTCCAGCGGCTCACGGGGCTTGAGCGCGAAAAGATCGAGTCCGAGTACATGGAGATTATAAAGGATATAGCCAGGTTCAAGGCCATACTGGAATCTCCGGCCCTGGTCCTTCAGATCATCAAGGATGAGATGAAGGAGATCAAGGAAAAGTACGGGGACGAAAGAAGGACGGAGATCCTTGAAGAGGAGGTCGAACTGGAGCTTGAGGACCTCATAGCCGACGAGGAGATGGTGGTTACCATAAGCCATACTGGATACATAAAGAGGAACCCCATAAGCCTCTACAGGGCGCAGAGGCGTGGCGGCAAGGGTCTTACAGGCGTTGTTCCCAAGGAAGAGGACTTTGTAGAGATGCTCTTTATTGCATCCTCCCATGATTATCTCCTCTTTTTTACAAACAAGGGACGGGTCTACTGGAAGAAGGTCCATGAGGTCCCCGAGGCGGGAAGGGTGTCAAGAGGAAAGGCCATTGTCAATCTCCTGGAACTGCAGAGCGGGGAGAAGGTTGCAACGGTCCTTTCGGTAAAAGAATTCGATGAGAAATCCTTTGTCGTTATGGCGACCAAGAAAGGGCTTCTGAAAAAGACGGAACTCATGGCCTACAGCAGGCCGCGATCCATAGGCATCATTGCCCTTAAGATTAATGAAGATGATGAACTCATCGGCGTCAGGATGACGGACGGCAGCCATGATATCTTCCTTGCCACAAGAGACGGCAAGTCCATAAGGTTCTCCGAGGAGGATCTGAGGGGTATGGGCAGGGTAGCCGCAGGTAATATCGGCATAAGGATGGAGGAAGGCGATGAGGTGGTGGGGATGGAGGCCATCAAGGAAGGCGAGACCATCCTGACCGTAACAGAGAACGGCTTCGGCAAACGAACAAAGACTGAAGAATACCGGCGTCAATCAAGGGGCGGCAAGGGGATTCTTACCATCAAGACCTCTGAGAGGAACGGACATGTTGTCTATTCCTATCAGGTGAGCGACCAGGATCAGTTGATGATAATCACTGAGCGGGGCAAGATCATACGGCTGAGGGCAGCCGATATCTCAGTAATCGGCCGCAACACACAGGGCGTAAAACTGATTGATCTGGCCGAGGGGGAAAAGGTCGTAGGGGTTGCCAAATTAATGGAGGATTAAAAATCCGGGTTATGAAACAGGCAGATGTATATTTGCATGATTACATAACACGCAGGTTTAATCTTGAATGAAGACGATCACCCGGTAGAGGCATAACAGGAAAAAAGGAGATCTTCATGACAAAGAAAGAGATCTTTCGCATAGGGGCAATAGGGGCAGGGAGCTGGGGCACAACCCTTGCGAACCTTCTGGCGGAAAAGGGTTATCTTGTAGACCTGTGGGCAAGAGAGGAGGAGGTCTATCATCAGATAAAAGAGGAAAGGGAAAACAAGGTTTTTCTTCCAGGCCACAAGCTGAGCGCGAAACTAAAACCGGTACGGACCTTTGAAGAGGCGCTGCGGCACAAGGATGTTGTCCTGATGGCTGCGCCTTCCCATGTCTTCAGGGAGGTCCTGACCGGCATGAAGCCCTTTCTCCATCATGAAATGAAAATAATCTCCGCTACCAAGGGCATAGAAAATGACACCTTGAAGATTATGTCCCAGGTTGTGGAGGAACTTCTGCCCGCTGAGTTTATTGGACATTTTTCATGCCTTGCGGGGCCGAGCTTCGCCAGGGAGGTTATCGTAAAGCAGCCGACAGCAGTAACCATCGCGTGCATGGATATGAACCACGGGAAACTCATGCAGACCCTCTTTTCCACGGATTTTTTCAGGGTCTATACATGCGACGACCTCATAGGAGTGCAGCTGTGCGGCGCACTGAAGAATGTTACGGCCATTGCCGCCGGCGTATCCGACGGGCTTGGATATGGCCTGAATGCAAGGGCGGCCCTGATAACAAGAGGCCTTGCCGAGATTACAAGGCTAGGCATTGCCATGGGCGCTGACCCCATGACATTTGCGGGGCTCTCCGGGATCGGTGACCTTGTCCTTACATGCACAGGCGATCTGAGCAGGAACAGGACGGTTGGCCTCAAGATAGGGAAGGGCATGGCGCTGGAAGAGATCACCGGAGGGATGCAGATGGTGGCGGAGGGCGTAAAGACCTCCATAGCAGCCTATGAACTCGCGAAGAAGATAGGCGTCGATATGCCGATCATCAACCAGGTCTATGAGATACTTTACAGGGGGAAAGACCCGAGAGAGGCAGTCAGAGAACTCATGACAAGGGAATTGAAAAAAGAGACCTACAAATAGGTCCTGTATAATGAAGGAGTTTCTTGATCAGGCTGCAATAATCAAAGGGCTTGGAAAATCGGTCTTTTCCGGTAATTTGATCTTTCATAAAAGGATCGATTCCACAAATACCCACGCAAAGGAACTGGCCCTGAAAGGCGCCCCACACGGGACCGTTGTCCTTGCCGAGGAGCAGACCGCGGGAAAGGGGAGGCTGGACAGGAAGTGGCTTTCCCCTGGACATGAAAATCTTCTCTTTACTATCCTCTTAAAACCAACCTTGAAGGCAGAAAATATTTTCACCCTGACAATGATACTGGCCGTATCCGCAATAGACACCATAAAGGAGATGGCAGGGTTGAACGTCCTGATCAAATGGCCCAATGATCTTTATATCAACATAAAGAAGCTTGCCGGGATACTCACGGAATTTTCAATTAAGGACGGCTTCGTTGAATATGTGATCATTGGCCTGGGGCTTAATGTCAACTGGATGCCGGGCCAGGGTGACGGGCTCCTGTATGATGCGACGAGCATCCTTGCGGAATCGGGCATAAGGGTCTCCAGGAATGAGCTGCTTACAGGCATTCTTAAGAGATTCGAGATATCCTATGAGGCTGTGATTGCATGCAAGATGGAAGGACTTCATTCGAGATGGAATGAGCTGTCCCTTGTAATAGGGAGGGATGTTGAGATCATATCGATTGATGAGGTCATAAGGGGAAAGGCAATTGCTATTGACCGTGAAGGCGCGCTGATTCTGGAAAACAACAGGGGTGAAGAGATAAGGGTATTGAGCGGGGATGTGTCATTAAGATTCTAGGCGCAAGGCACAGCCCCTCGACATTGTGCTCAGGGCCATGAGCTTACCGAATGGGGCGCAGGGTACAAGGTTGAGGAATAAGAATCATCTCTATGGCCATCATCGCAGTCGACCAGAGGATGTCGGTTGCTGCAATTGCTGTGCAGGTGGAATCAAACAGGAGGGATCCCTTTGAAGGGAACTCCTCATCGCCGGCCCAGAGGATGATATAAACAGGGAGCCTTGGAAAAGGCAACAGCCGTAGGGATACATCGCCGTATTCAGCCTGTGACCCGCAAAGCGACCTTCCGGTGTTGATAAGCCCATCAAAATCATTTTCGAACCGTCGTATTATTTTATCAAGGGGAAGGACATGAGATCCCTTTAAAAAGAAGTCGCCGCCGGGCAGGTCGGAGGGTTTTACAAGCCTTCCGGATAAGGGCAGCTTTTTGGCGTGGATCAGGTACCTTAAGATCGAGAGCCTTGAATATTCCCCAAGCTCTTCAAGAAGGAATCTGCCCATTGCAGAAGCTCCAACGAGAGCCCTGTCCGATAATGAAATGAGGATCTCCTGGCCAAGGCATGTCAGTGAATATGTGGAGTTGCGAGGATCGAATCCCGCATTGGTCCTGGCT
>JBFYXR010000302.1:0-5184 GCA_041310455.1 Desulfobacteraceae bacterium
CAATCCCGACACCCCCTGCTGTTTTCATAAACTTTTCCATTATTCCACTCCTTGAATTTGTGTTGTATATTTATATTATTAAATCTTCTTCGGTAATTGAGCCAAATATCGTACCCATCAGGACATCATGAAAATTTTGAACAATTATCAGCTATAATTTTTCCTGTCAAGGCGTGTAAAGCACGACAAGGCACTTTGTTGCTTCATCGCAGATATTCTTCAGCTTGTGAGGCGTCTCCGAATTGAAATGCACGCACTCTCCGGGCTTAAACTGGCTGACTTTATTCCCCAGCGTGACTTCAAGATGCCCTTCCAGCACGTATATAAACTCTTCTCCCTCGTGTTTGTAGGCTATGGACTTATGCGCCTGCCGGGGTTCAATTGTGATAAGAAAGCCCCTGAGGTGCTGGTTTTCAGCGCCTGGAGTCAGGGTCTTATAGGCATAGTCCCTGTTGCGCACTGAAAAGGCCTGCACCCTCTGTCCCTGAATTGCGGCCTTTTCTTCATCCTTGAGGAAGGTCCCGGGATCAACATCAAGGGCCTTGGAGATGCTCAGCAGGAAACTGACCGAGGGTATGACCTTGCCTGCCTCCGCCTCCTGTATCAGCTCGGGCGTCTGCCCTGTGTGATCTGCAAGTTCGTCAATGGACCACCCGTGAGACTCCCTGAGTCTTCGCACCTTTTCACCAAAGGGGTTTTCCGCCCTGCCGGAGGCCCTGTCTTCACTCAATACATCCGCCATGTCCCGCATCAGTGCCCTTTTTATACGCGTCATGAGAAGTGGCAGGAGCCTTTTTGAATCTGCGACAACCCCGATGTCCGCAATATTGAAGACAGCCGAGTCAGGGTCGCGGTTTATTGCGACAATGAGCTTTGAATCCCTTATGCCTGCGGTATATTGAACCGCGCCCGAGGCGCCCACGGATATGAGGAGCTCAGGCCTGACGCTCTTTCCTGTCTGCCCTATAAGCCGATCTTCATCAACCCAGTGATTAATTACAGGCGGACGGGTTGCGCCCACCTCACCGCCAAGGGCCGCAGCCATGCTCCTTACCATGCCGAAGCCCTCGCTGTTTATGACACCGGCGCCGCCGACGACAACAACGTCAGCTTCTTCAAGCCTCCGGTGTTCGGGCGCCTTCTCGGATGAAGAAAGGAAGGTAAGGCCTCCGAAAGACACAATATTCTCCAGCCGGGTCTTTTCAACCGCGCCGGGAACGCCTTTTACATCAGCCTCCTGATAGGCATGGGACTGTACTGTGGCAAAACAGGTAACATCATTGTCCGAGCAGGTAAGACGGGCCATGATCTCGCCTCCCCAGGAAGGGGAATCGGCAACGATGCTGTCTCCATCCATGGAAAGCCCGACACAATCGGCAATAACCCCTGCATTTATCCTGCATGCGCACCTGGCTGCGATCTCCCTGCCAAAATCCGTAAGGGCGAAGAGGAAGGCCCTGGGCGGCTGCCTTTGAATGATCTGATCCAGCGCCAGGGCGTGGATATCCGCCCTGGGAGGTGTTAATTCAGGGTGTTCGAGAACATATATCCTGTCTGCCCCCTTTGAAAGGCATATCTCAATAACGCTATCTGTCTTGAGGGACGGGCTGCCGACTGAGGGCAATATTGCCACAGCCTCTCCCCCTGACTGCGACGCAAGCTGCCTGGCCGCGGCAAGGACCCTCAGGCTGAGGCCCAGGTGCCTCTGGTTTCTGGTGTCAATATATGCCCATATGTCGTTTTTATCGGTTCTTTTCATTAATATGACAATCCTCAAATAACCTGTTTTATTTTCTGCAATCCGGCGCATGGCAATTTTGAATTTGAAATTTCAAATTTGAGATTTGAAATCACACATTATGCCCTGCGCCCTGTGCCTTGAGCCTTATACCATTATCCTATATATCCGGCATCCCTTAATCTGCGCACAAGGTCATCGGCCTGGTCTTCAACAGAGCCTGCAATAAACTCGCACTTTTTCTTCCTGCTGACCCTGTTCAGGGATACTACCTTTGTGGGTGAGCCCTTTTCTCCCACTGTCTCTTTGGGAATATCGAGGTCTTTAAGATTTATTCTTTCAAGCGATTCAATGCCGAAGGCATGCTCAATCCCCGAGAGTCTTATATCGCGGGGTTGGACAGCGGTCGCGTGTACGCCTATTGCTGAAGGCATTGATACCTCGTAGGATTCAACAAATTCATCCACCCCCCGTTCCACCACAAGACCCGACTCCCCGGGCTTGATTTCAAATACCCCTGTGACAAAGGGCAGATCAAGCATAACGGCAGTCTGCGGCCCGACCTGGCCTGTATCGCTGTCGGAACTCCTGGCTCCGAACAGGACAAGATCAAAGGGGCTCAACCTTCTTATTGCCCCGGACAATGCCCTGGACGTTGCAAGGGTATCGGAACCGGCAAGCGCCGGATCAGATATAAGAACAGCGCTGTCCACGCCCATGCTCAATGCCTCGTACAGCGCAAAGGAGCTTGATTCAGGGCCCATGGAAATCGCGGTAATTTTGCCCCCAATGTTTTCCCGCAGGCGAAGCCCTATTTCTATTGCGGGACGGTCAAATGGATTAAGGCCGGTCGTTTCAGGGAGGCGGACAACCTTGCCTTCGGGCGCATCCAGTACCACCGATTTTATGCAGATGATGATGTTTAATGCCATATGATTTTTCTCAAATTAATAATTTCTATATTTTGCAATTTCTTTCTTCTTGCTATCCGGCGCAGGGCGCACAACAAGTGAGGCGTGAGGGGTAAAGCGTAAGGGGATAAAACAGCGGTTGACTTTAAGACTTACACCTAACGGCTTACTCCTCACGCCTCAAGTTTCTTTCCTTACGCCCTGCGCATTAGGCTTTATTTTTCTTCCCTGCGCCATGCGCCTTGCGCCCTGCGCCTCATTTATACTTTTCCGTCACGCCTCTGGCAATGACGATCCGGTGAATCTCCGATGTGCCTTCATAGATGCGCGTTACCCTGGCGTCCCGGTAAAAGCGCTCCACGGGGTAGGATTTTGAATAGCCGTATCCTCCGTGTATCTGAACAGCCATGTCAGTCACCCTGCTTGCCATCTCCGATGCAAAAAGCTTGGCCATAGCCGCTTCAGTTGAAAAGGGGCGCTTTTTATCCCTTACCGCTGCCGCCCTGTAGATGAGGAGCCGCGCGGCGTCGATCTGTGTCGCCATATCCGCGATCATCATCTGGATGGCCTCATGCCTTGATATGGGCACGCCGAACTGATGCCGCTGGTTGGAGTACCGGACCGCCTCCTCCATGGCGGCTTGCGCTATCCCTAACGCCTGTGCCGCTATGCCGATCCTGCCCGTATCCAGGGCCACGAGCCCTATCTTCATGCCCATGCCTTCTTTTCCAAGGATATTGCCCGCAGGGATGCGGCAATCGCTCAGCCGTATGGAAGAGACAGGGTTGGCGCGGTTGCCTGACAGGTTTTCCAGGTCGCCCACCTCGAATCCCGGGGTGCCTCGTTCAACAATAATCACGCTGAGGCCCCTGGCCCCTGCTGACCTGTCCGTCTTCACAAAGATCAGGCATGTATCGGCCACTCCGCCGTTGGTTATCAGCACCTTGTTTGCGTTCACGATATAATGATCGCCGTCACGCACCGCTGTTGATTCGACCCCTGACGCGTCCGAACCTACATTCGGCTCAGTAAGACAGAATGCCCCTATCTTCTCGCCTTTCGCAAGAGGAGGGACCCACCGTTTTTTCTGCTCGTCTGAACCGAAGGCAACCAGGGGAAACACCGCCACGCTGTTATGAACGGTTACGCAAAGCCCCAGTCCGGCGCAGGCCCTTGATATCTCCTCGATAATAATGGCATAGCTTATGGTGTCCATGGCGGCCCCGCCCAGCGACCCCGGGGCCTGTATCCCGAAGTACCCCAGCTTTCCCATCTTCTCAACCGCTTCCCAAGGGAAACGGGCCTCCAGGTCCAGTTCATGAGCGATCGGCTTCAGCTCGCGCTCGCAGAACGCCCGGGCAGAACGCCTGACTATTGTATGTTTTTTAGATAAGAAGAGGTCCATGATTTTTCTTTTAAAAATAAATTAAGAAAGGCCCAAGCTTAAAATATCCTTGAGCCCTTGATATTATAACCGCATGCTGCCGGCAGCCTAGCTGTATTCGTAGAATCCCCTGCCTGTCTTTTTGCCCAGCCAGCCGGCCTCTACGTATTTTCTCAAAAGGGGACAGGGCCTGTATTTCGAATCCTTGAAACCGTCATGGAGCGTCTCCATGATCGCAAGGCATGTGTCGAGCCCGATGAGGTCCGCAAGGGTGAGGGGCCCCATGGGATGATTGGCTCCAAGCCTCATGACCGTGTCGATATCCTCCCTTGTCCCTACGCTGTGATAAAGGCAGTATATCGCCTCGTTTATCATGGGCATAAGTATCCTGTTGGCGATAAAGCCGGGATAGTCGTTTGCAAGGGCCGGGGTCTTTCCGAATTTCACGGACAGATCCCATGTCGTCTTGAAGGTCTCTTCAGAGGTAGCCAGACCCCTGATCACCTCGACCAGCTTCATGACGGGGACAGGGTTCATGAAATGCATGCCTATCACCTTGTCTGGCCTCTTGGTCTGTGACGCAATCCGGCCTATAGGTATAGATGAGGTATTGGTCGCGAGGATCACGCCGGGTTTGCATATTCCATCCAGGTTTTTAAATATCTGGAACTTGAGATCCTGTCTCTCAGTGGCCGCCTCTACCACAAAATCCGCGGATGCCATGTCCTTTAATTCCACGGTGCCCTTGATACGGGATACTATCGCGTCCCTCTCCTCTTTGGCCATCTTGCCCTTTTCGACATTCCGGTCAAGATTCTTTGTAATGGTCTGAATCCCCTTCTCCACAAACTGGGGGGCAATGTCGTTCATAATAACATTCAGCCCGCTCATGGCCGCCACCTGGACGATGCCGTTTCCCATCTGACCCGCCCCGATTACCCCGAAAGTCTTTACATCCATATCGTTCTCCTTTTTTGCTGCAATATTAACAAATCCCATCTGCCTTGTCCCTGCGCCTTGAGCCCTGCGCCCTGCGCCGTCTTGAATCGAGCAGATATATTTCCTTTTTTGATGTCACCGATTATAGCAAACGGACGTTCATCGACCTATCTTTTCACCACCATCGCCACCGCCTCGCCGCCGCCGAGACA
>JBFYXR010000303.1:0-3914 GCA_041310455.1 Desulfobacteraceae bacterium
CCAAGGCCCTTGACATGATGTGCCTGATGCCTTTCTGCGGCTTATTAAAAAAACCCTTTGATCCGAAAGACCTAATAAATGCCATTAATAGCCTTAAAAAATCCAGAACTGATTAATAGAATGGAGGAAGAATTATGGCGGCAACCGGTAAAACAAAAGGTCGAAAACTCCTGATCGTGGATGATGAGAAAGATTTCGTGTTGAGTCTTGCGGATATCCTGGAATCATACGGTTATACGGTTGAAAAGGCCCATAGCGGCAAGGGGGCCATGGATAAAATAAAGTCATTCAAGGCCCATGTGGCCCTCCTGGATGTCCGGCTCGGCAAGGATAACGGTATTAATCTTATATATAAACTAAAAGAGGAGTCGCCCAAACTCCTCCCTATAATAATGACGGCCTATGCCACCGCCGATACCGCCATAGAGGCCCTTCAGGAAGGCGCCTATGATTATCTGAGAAAACCCCTCAACCCCATGGACCTTCTTGCAAAACTGGACCGATGCTTTGAAAGAATAAAGCTTGAGGAGGAAAAAGAGACCGCCGAGGAGGCCCTGAAAGTCAGAAACAGGGAGCTGGAGGAGATAAATGAAAGGCTGAAAAAGATCGCTGCCTCGGCAAAGACACTGACGGCCTGCACCGGTTCGGCAAGGGTTAACCAGGTCCTGCTGGAGACCTTTGCCCAGAACATGGCTGCCCAGGGGGGGAGCCTTTACCTGATCAACAGGGATAAGCTCTCCCTGATACACGTCATAGATCCGGGCCATGCCCCGGAATATATCCCTTTGCCCCCTGCCAAGGGCTCTGCCATAGAGGAGGTTTTCATTACAAAGAAGCCGCTCCTCATAAGGGACATCAACAAAGGCGTGGATGTCAATTCGAGCGGCTGGGAAGGCTATAATGACGGGTCCCTGCTGATTTTTCCCTTGAATGATGAGACGGGGGATCTTACAGGTGTGATATGTCTTCATAACAGGATGCCCCCGCCCTTCACACCCCAGGACAGGGAGATCGGATCCATTTTAGCATCCCTCTGCAATGAAACCCTCAGGGCTACCCATGCCCTTGAAACCTTAAGGGAGAGCGAAGAACTCTACCGCCTCCTCGTGGAGACCATGAATGACGGCCTTGGGATGCAGGACATGAACGGTTGTTTTACATATGTTAATCATAAGCTGTGCGAGATGACCGGTTTCAGCAGGGAAGAACTGATAGGCAGGACCGTCCCAGAATTTCTTGATAAAAAAAACAAGGCTTACTTTAACGGAATCGTCGGCGACTCCAGGATGCACGGATTAAATTCCTTTGAGATTGAGGTATTGAAAAAGGACGGGGAATCCCTTCCAGTCATAATATCGCCCCAGACGCTCAAGAACTCTGAAGGCCTTTTGAAAGGCTATTTCGCCGTAATTGTGGATATCTCAAGACGCAGGGAGGATGAGGACGCAAGGCGGCGGATGGAGGCTCAGCTTCAGCAGGCTCAGAAAATGGAGAGCATCGGGACGCTCGCAGGCGGCATTTCCCACGACTTCAACAACTCCCTCCAGGCCATACTCGGATACACCCAGATGCTGCTTATAGATACCGAAAAAATGGATACTACCCATTCAAGGCTCCTCCAGATCGAAAAGGCGGCAAAAAGGGCAGGCGAACTGACAAGACAGCTCCTTGCCTTCAGCCGCAAGGTTGAAAGCAGACTCGCTCCCACGGACCTTAACCATGAGGTCAGACAGATAGAGGGCCTGCTTCAGAGGACTACTCTGAAGATGATCGATATTGAACTGGTCCTTCAGCAGGACCTCAAGGTAGTCAGCGCCGATCCATCCCAGATAGAGCAGATGATCATGAACCTCGCCATCAATGCGAGGGACGCGATGGGCGAGGAGGGAAAGATAACAATAAAGACAGAAAACATGACAGTTGATGAGGATTACTGCAGAAACCATTACGGCATTATCTCCGGCGATTATGTCCTCCTGACCTTTTCCGACACCGGCCACGGCATGGACGAGGACACACTGGAGCATATATTCGAGCCCTTCTTTACGACAAAGGCCCCGGGGAAAGGCACCGGTCTGGGGCTTCCCATGGTTTACGGCCTGGTCAAAAAACATGACGGCTATATCGAATGCGAGAGCAGGCCCGGTGAAGGCACAAGCTTCAAGATTTATTTCCCCGTCATAAAAGACATCATAACGGAGATGTCCAGGGACGAGGAACAGAAGTCAATACCTGGCGGAAAAGAGACTGTCCTATTGATAGATGACGAGGTCCTTGTCAGGGACCTGGGTGAACATATGCTGCAAAAATTTGGATATACTGTTTTGACGGCCCCAGGCAGTGAAAGCGGCCTCAGGATTTACAGGGAGAAAAAGGATGATATTTCACTGGTTATACTTGATATGATCATGCCCGGGATGGGGGGAAGACGGTGTTTTGAAGAGATAGTAAAGATAAACCCCGGCGCCAGGGTCATTATAGCCAGCGGTTACTCGGCCGACGGAAATATCAAAGGTCTTCTGGCATCCGGCGCCAAGGGATTTATCAACAAGCCCTTTAATGTCAGGGAGATGCTTGTCAAGGTCCGGGAGGCACTGGATGTCTGAGAAGTTTTTATTCAGGAAAGCCCCGGATATCTTGCTGGCTGTCATCATCGTCCTGATTTTCACTGTTTTCTGCGGGTGCAAGAACAGGGAAAAGATCTTCACCGTCGGCATAGCCATGCATACCTCTGTTCATCTCCCGGTTATCGAGGGATTCAAGGCCGGCATGGCAGGATACGGCTATATTGAGGGGAAAAATATAAGGTACTTTTCTGCCGGGGTGCTTGGCGATGACTTGGAGCTTATCGATGCCGAGATTAAAAAACTGCTTTCACAGGGGCCGGACCTATTTTTAACAACGGGCAACAGGGTCTCCCTGCGCGCGAAAAAGGCTTTGGAAGGAACTGACATCCCGGTCATCATCGGCGCCAGCAGCAGGCCTGTAGAGGAGGGGCTGGTGGAGAGCCTGCAGCGCCCGGGCGGCAATATAACCGGTGTCAGGGTGGCAGACAGCATGCCCAAACTGCTCGAGCTGCTAGCGCTGGTTGTTCGGGGAGAAAAAATAATCTACCTACCATACAACCCTGATGACCAGGTCTCAGTTGTCGCTCTGGAGGGGCTTGATGATGCAGCTTCTCAGCTTGGGGTCAGGCTTTTGAAACAGGAAATACACTCGGTCGAAGAGGCAATTGCAGCAATTGAATCCCTTTCTGAAGATATCGGCGCCATCTACAGGGTCCCCTCTCCGACACTTGATTCAAGGAATAATGAATTGACTATGGCTGCCATGGAGCGGGGCATTCCTGTCGGGTCTGTACTGCCGCTTGATGACTCTGTCCTCATAACCCTGGCATCTGAACTCTTTGCAACAGGCAAGCAAGCGGCGCGTATTGCGGACCAGATCATACAAGGGGCGAAACCTTCAGACCTGCCCGTTGAAACTTCAGAAGCCCGACTTACAATCAATCTTAAAACGGCCACACAGCTTGGAATCAATGTGCCTGATGAGATACTGGCAAGGGCGAATAAGATTATCCGCTAAACAGGGGAAGTATAAAAGCCGTAAGGTTTCCTTTTATGAGATGTGAAAAAATGCATATGAAAATAAAACAGACAATGGAAAAAACAGGCATCGTTTTTACGATTGCGGTAATTTTTATTTTGACCGCTTCACCGGCGGCAACGGCTTCGGGAAAGATATTCACCATTGGAATCATTAACGTCCTGACGACCCATATCGAGACTGTGGAGGGCTTTAAGACCGGCATGACCGAACTGGGTTATGTTGAGGGCAAGAATGTCAGATATATCTATAACGGCGTTTTTGAGGTTAATGATAAAATTATGTTTAATGAAGCCAGAAACCTCATG
>JBFYXR010000304.1:0-3890 GCA_041310455.1 Desulfobacteraceae bacterium
TGATTGCGGTTATTGTATTCCTTTCCGGGTGTATCGTCATGTCTTTCGAAATACTGGGCAGCCGCATCCTGGCCCCTCATTTCGGCAATGACATCTTTGTCTGGGGGAGCCTGATAGGCGTATTCCTGAGCGGGCTCACCGTAGGCTACTGGGGAGGCGGGAAACTGGCGGATTGCATTGCCGGCCTGCGATGCTTTGCCGTGCTTCTGCTCGTGCCCGGGATAAACCTGTGCCTCCTTCCCTTATACTATGATCCCGTCAATTACTGGATATTCGATTCTGATTTCGGGATGCGCGTTGAGCCGCTCATGGCATCAATGATATTATTTTTTATCCCTTCGATTTTTATGGGTGCGGTCATTCCATACGCTGTAAAATTACAGGTTAAAAATCTCGACATGCTTGGAACACAGGTGGGAAACCTTTATGCCATATCCTCCATAGGAAGTATCGTTGGAACGATCCTGACTTCATTTTACCTGATTGCATGGTTCGGGGTCCGGAGAATTGTATTAAGCGAAGGGGTTCTTTTAATCCTCATGGGGACGGTTATTTTAGGATTTCATTTTTACCCGGCACTCTGTAACCGAAAGGATGCACAGTGATAGTTGTTTTCCGCGCTGATCAGCATATGAACCCCTATAGAATTACAAGGGAAGTTGATGTGGCGGACTTTATCCGGTCATTTCTGTGAGAGGATCTCCTTTACCCTTCCGACAACGCCGCTTTCCAGCCGCACCTTGATGCCGTGGGGGTGTGTTGAAGAATTTGTCAGTATATCCCTTACCGTCCCTTCGGTCAGGTTTCCGGAACGCTGGTCCTGTTTCTGGACTACTTTAACGCGCATTCCTGGCCTGATATCAGCCCTGTCTTTTCCGCTCATCCTTTTTCCCTTGAAATAGAATTTTATTATCAAAAAGAATCATGTCTTACAAGGAATTTAATTGAAAAGGGGAGGGGGAATTGACTATGCAGGACTTGACTCGACATTTTTTTATAGAAAATTGTTGATTAATATAATTGGTAATGACTATAAATCAAATCCGTAAGTAATACTAAAAAATGAATTACACCGGGAGGCATCATGAGGGAATTCGCGGCATTTGACAATGAGAAATATATCAGGGAACAGACTTCTGAAATACTTGAAAGGACTAAAAAATTCAATGACAAGCTCTATCTGGAATTCGGCGGGAAACTCCTTTATGATTTTCATGCCGCCAGGGTGCTGCCGGGATATGATCCCAATATCAAGATGAGGCTTCTTCAGGAGTTGAAGGATAAGGCGGATATACTCCTCTGCATCTATGCAGGCGATATTGAAAGAAAAAAGATGAGGGCGGATTTCGGCATCACCTATGACTCAGACGCGCTTAAACTTATTGACGAACTGAGAAGATGGGGAATCGATGTCCTGGGTGTGGTTATCACGCGTTATGACGGGCAGCCTGCGGCAGAGCAATTTAAAAACAAACTGGAGCGGAGAGATATAAGGGTCTATACGCACAAATTCACCAGGGGTTATCCGACTGATATCGATCTCATAGTGAGCGACGAAGGATATGGCGCCAATAATTTTGTCAAAACTGAAAAGCCCCTGGTAATTGTTACCGGACCTGGGCCTGGAAGCGGCAAACTTGCTACATGCCTTTCACAGGTCTATCATGAGCATAAAAGGGGCGTAAACGCCGGATATGCTAAATTCGAAACCTTTCCCATCTGGAATCTGCCCGTGAACCATCCAGTGAACATCGCCTATGAGGCAGCCACCGCGGACATCAAGGACTTCAATATGATTGATCCCTTTCACATGGAGGCGTACGGCAAGATGGCCGTCAACTACAATCGCGACGTGGAGGTGTTTCCTGTCCTGAAGAGGATATTAAAAAAGATCAGCGGAGGAGAGTCCCCTTATCAGTCGCCTACGGATATGGGCGTCAACCGGGCAGGATTCGCGATTGTGAACGATGAGCAAACAAGGGAGGCGTCCATACATGAGGTTATTAGACGTTATTTCAGGTACCGATGCGAATATGCCATGGGGCTGACCAGCAGGGATACGGTGCAGAGGGTGGAACTCCTGATCGAGGATTTTAATGTAGGCCTTGATTACCGTAATGTGATTGAACCGGCCCATCATGCCGCGCTTGAAGCGCGTGAAAAAGACAAGGGGAATGAAGGCATCTATTGCGGGGCTGCCATCGAGTTAAAGGATGGAACTATTGTAACGGGCAGCAATTCAGCACAGTTTCATGCGGCATCCAGCGTGGTGATTCATGCCATCAAGCATTTGGCCGGGATCCCGGAAAAGATCAAACTTCTCCCTGCCAATATTACTGACTCCGTCAGGAATCTCAAGACTCGGGTCCTTAATGAAAAGACACTCAGCCTGGATCTGCTGGAAACCCTTATCGCCCTCAGCATCAGCGCTACCAGCAACCCCGCGGCTCAGTTGGCCATGGAGAAACTGACCGAACTGAAGGACTGCGAGGTGCACATGACGCATATCCCAACGCCGGGTGATGAAGCAGGTCTGCGACGACTTGGCGTCAACCTGACAAGCGATCCCAACTTTTCCTCCAAGGATCTCTTTATAGAGTAGCCGCTGCACTCAGGTTTCAGAGAAAGAAGGCCCCCGCCGCTTGCGTCGGGGAGATTTATTCATGGCCGTATAACAGGGCTTGCCGGGTTCAGAAGCAGGCATAAAAAATCATTAATAAATTATAAAATCTATTCTATTGCCTAAAAATAGGTTTTTTTATATGATCCCATCAATTTTTCCCAATACTCTAATTTCATTGTCTGGAGGTCGCGACCATTTAAAACCGTTGTCTTTTTCATACGGCTTAACAAACATCATCAGAATCTATAATGAAATAGAAAAGGAGGCACATAATGACTAACGAATCCGGTCAGTATCCGCATTACAGATGGCTAATATTAATTGCAGCAGCCCTGAGTTACATTAACGTGCAGATTGTCAACCTCTCCATCACTCCCATATTGCCTCATATAGCCCAGGAACTCGGCGTTGATCTGGGGGTTGCCACCAACTTCATGTGGGTTTTTCTTTTTTCAGGCAATATCATACTTATAGCCGTTGGTGGAGTCGTCTGTGACCGCTTTGGCATTCTTAACACACTTTTTGTCGGGCTTTTATGTGCGATCCTGCCCTCCGTGCTCATGCCATGGATCGGAGAGACATATCAGGGCGTATTCTATGCCCGGCTGATTCAGGGACTATCTCCGGGTTTCATATTCCCCGTTCAAGGGGCAATTCTTGCTATCTGGTTTCCATTAAAAGAGAGGGGCCTGGCCACAGGTCTTATGGGGGCAGGAGTTGCCCTTGGCTCCGCCCTGGGCACAATGGGCGCACCCTATGTATTCAAGGCTGTGGCCACATGGCAGCAGATGAGTGCATGGATTTCTATAATAGGCTGGATCGACCTTGTTTTTATCATTGTCCTTATGACCCTCCCAAAACCACAGCCCCCTGTGCAACAGCTGCAGGGCGCTGCTAAACCTGACGGTAAATTCTTCAAAGTGGCGCTCCTGGCGCCCCTTACCATCATCGGCATCCTCGTAACATTTATGGCCTCCTGGGATATGCAGTGTCTGTACAGCCTGACACCGACCTTTCTCTCGGCCGATATACCGACAGGCGCAGGATACGGGCCTATCATACAGGGGTGGCTTATGATTAATGTAACCATAATAAGCGGTGTCTTCGGTCCTATGGTATGCGGGCTTCTCGTTGACAAGGTATTCAAAGGCAGCACAAGGCAGATATTTACACTCGGTTTTATCCTCATGTGCATATTTGTCTTTGCAATAAAGACCCCCTTTATTTATCAGAATAAAGTCCTTCTTTCGATCTCCCTGCTCCTTGC
>JBFYXR010000305.1:0-2836 GCA_041310455.1 Desulfobacteraceae bacterium
CCAAGCTGCTGATTCTGAAATCCATGTTCAGGTCAAGAACACTCCGGGCTTTGCCCTGCATATAATATTTTTTTAGTTCTCCTGAATACTGTATCTCACGGGTTCTGATGAAATTCTGGATGAGAGGGTCAATAAGGGGATATTTGTTGTCTGCGTATAGTGCAAGGTATTCATCGGGAAAGTTACTGTTAACAGATGTTGAACGCATATTTTCAGAGGAGATGTTGCAGAAGCTCATATGACCGGTCAACAAGTATTCAGAATGGACCAGATTTTTGAACCGCTCACTCAGCCTGTATAAACCATCCAGAGAACTGCAGGAAAGGCAATCGCTGGCGATTTCAATTATTATAAGGGCTTCATTTTTTGAGATGCAGTTTCTGAGTTCCAAGATGTTATCCTCTTGAGTAAATCCTGAGGGGGGTAGCTGCTATCCCCCCCTCATTTGATCATCTTTAATTACCAGTGATATCCCAGCAACAGACCGTAGTGAGCGCCGCCTGCTTCCATATCTGACTCCATTTTATCAAAGGTTGCTTTTGCCTTTGAATAGCCGACATCCACACCGACATTAAAATGACTCGCAATCGTCCAGTAAATCCCGCCGTTGACGTAGAAGCCGGCTGCCTGATCATCGTCCGATACACTGGCGCTGATTCCTTCAGCGCTTGCAGTCACTTTTCCTTCTGCATTAATCATTGCCAGCCCGCCGCCTATATAGGGGCGCATTGTTGATGTTGGCTCCCATATTTTTTTAATGCCAAGTCTTAGTTCCTTTGTTGAACCTTCCACTTTCGTTTTTACAGGAATGACCATGTCATCAACAGCAATTTCCTCAGAAAGGCTGTCATCAGCAGATGAGTTCAGATAACCGAGAGCAATATATACAGGCCAGGATTTCTTGCCAAAATCGATATTCAGACCTGCCTCGTGTTGTGTATCCAGTTCAAAATTGAGGCCTTCCTCTTCTATTGACCAGTCATCTTTATCCAGCATTTTATTTCCAAGGGAAAAATTTATGTTCCCGGTCCAATCACTCGATCCCTGTGCATGAGATTTATTGAATCCGATAAGTGAGATGGAAAAAAGCAGTATAAAAATAAAAAATAATCTTTTCATAAGTGACCCCCTATCTGTAATGTTGATAAACAAAAAAGGTTTCGGTGTTAGGTATAAGAAAGATTTTTGTTTTACCTGAAAGGCCTTGGCGAATTAAAATATTTTCTCATGGCGTGACCTCCTTTTTTGAAATGGAAATCAGATATGATTTCGACTCCTATTCAGCAACGGCCATGCCAACAGGATTTCAGAGTTCCGTATCGCATGCGGCTTTTCAGTAATATATTCCAGTGGAGAGTTGTTAAGGCAGGAATAATATCCAAAAAAACAGGGTGTTAGGTGGTTGCGCTATTACAGGATATTATTGTACCTGAGTTTAATATAGGCTTTCTGTCCAATTGTTTTATGTGTTGATCGAAATGCTGCAGGATGAAACAGATCTATAATACTCCCCAAAAACTGGACAGGGGGATAAGGTTGATGTTAGCCTGCCATATTAAGAAGGAGACAGAATATGGCAAGGAATATTCGAAAGACCCACGACAGCGCTTTTAAAGCAAAGGTAGCATTGGAATCTATCAAAGGGGAAAAGACGCTAACCCAGCTTTCCAGTGAATTTGGGTTACATCCAAATCAAATCGGCCAATGGCGAAAACAGGTTCTTAAGGCACTTCCGGATCTGTTTTCCAATCGTAGGCATAACGAAGATAAGGAACAGGAAGATTTGATCTCGGAACTCTATCGTCAGATTGGTCAGCTCAAGGTGGAGGTGGACTGGCTTAAAAAAAAGTCCCAAATGCTCCTGTAGAAGCGAAACGACGATTGATAGGCCCAGGAAATGCCATGATCCCTATTAATAGACAATGCGACCTGTTAGGTCTCCCCCGATCCTCCTATTACTATGAATCGGCAAGAGACGACAGATATAATCAGCAGCTGATGAACCTGATCGATGAACAGTTTACCAGGACGCCATTTTATGGTGTTGATAAGATGACAGCCTGGCTCAGGCGGAATGACCATGAGGTTAATCCAAAGAGGGTACGCCGTCTAATGAGGCTGATGGGGCTTGAGGCTATCTATCCGAAGCCTAAACTGAGCCTGAGCAATCAAGCCCATAAGAAGTATCCTTACCTGTTAAGAGAACTGGTCATTGACCACCCTGATCAGGTATGGTGCGCTGATATCACCTATATCCGCATGCTGCATGGATTTGTGTATCTAATGGCTATCATGGACTGGTACAGCCGTTTTGTCTTGTCCTGGGAGATCTCTACAACACTGGACAACGCTTTCTGTTTATCAGCCCTTGAACAGGCATTGCAGCTATCCAGACCTGATATTTTTAACACCGATCAGGGCACTCAGTTTACGAGCATAGATTTCACTGACCAGTTGGAAAAAGATAATATCAGGATCAGCATGGATGGTCGAGGACGGTTCATCGATAATATCTTTGTGGAGCGACTCTGGAGATCTGTCAAATATGAGGAGGTGTATATCCATGATTATGAAACAGTTTCTGATGCTCGTAAAGGATTATCCAAGTACTTCCTCTTTTACAATATGGAACGACTGCATGAGTCTCTGGGGTATAAGACCCCTTATGAGATATATGTCAAAGAACGATTAAATATTAACCCTGTGCAGGCTTCAACAGCACACCTTAATTAACTCAATTTTTTGTCTAGACAATGGGGAGCCCCTTAATCCAATAAAAAGGAGGTATCAAAATGAGAACAAAAACATTGGTTGGATTATTGTCATGTATAGCATT
>JBFYXR010000306.1:0-3262 GCA_041310455.1 Desulfobacteraceae bacterium
CATGAAAACAAGAATGCCTTTACAAATGATAAATCCATTTTATCCGAAGAGCTGTTCGCGAGATTAAAAAAGGGGAAGCCGGTTGAAGCAAATGTTAAGGTCGAACTTATCGGAGGAAGGAATTATACCTTGCTTGAAATCCTGAAATGAGCGTCAAGGTTGTACCGGCTGATGGTTTAAATCGCTGTTACCGGCGGAGAGAAAAGAGCAGTCGCCCCTGCCGTCAGGGAGCATATGGGCAAGGGATTCAAAAAGAGCAAGGCGGCGGAAAAGCTAAAGGGATTTATTGACTAAATTGTTATGCTGAAGGAAAATGAAATCATTATACATATTTTTGGAGGTCGGATGTGAAAAAGGAACAGGCGCTGAAAATTCTGAGAGAGCATAGAGATGAACTGCACTTGCAGGGCGTTAAAAGTATCGCGATATTCGGTTCCGTTGCTCGTGATGAAGAAAATTTAAAAAGTGATGTGGATATCCTTGTGGAATTTGACAACGCCAGGCATAAGATCGGATTGTTTGCATATGTCAGGTTGCAAAGGCGGTTGGAGGAGCTTCTTGGGACTCAGGTTGATCTTGTTACACCCAATGCGCTCAAAAGACAACTGAAGGATAAAATCTTGAACGAGGCAATATATGCCGAATAGAGATTGGAAGTTACGAATTGAAGACATCCTGGGCGCAATTGATGAGATAGGTCAATTTATAAAGGGAATGAGTTATGAATCCTTTGTTATGGATTCAAAAACCCTTAAGCTGTACTCTACTGTATTGCCGTGATCGGTGAAGCAGCAAATCTTATTCCTGTTGAAATAAAAACAAAATATCCAAAAATCCCATGGAGGGATATGAGCGATATCCGTAACGTGGTCATCCATGAGTATTTTGGGGTGGATGTGGATATCCTTTGGGAAACCATTGCTAATGATTTGCCACCCTTGATTACTCTTCTGAAAAATGTCATGGAAGAGGAGAGCGATTAAGTGTAACCACTCCTCACCAGATTGGAAATGATTGTGCGCGGCTTTTTTCGTTACTTTTTTTGAATACTCGAAACAGATGAATAAAAACAACAATGCGCCCTTGCCGTCAAGGATCACATGGGCAAGGGGTTCAGGAAGGGCACCCGCCTTCACCTTTATGGGTTTTGGCGCGGCAAGAGGCGCAGGATTCAGGGAAAATCAAAGGGAGGTTCCGGTTCAGATCCGGAAAAGCTAAATAGAAAATTGACGGTCGCGGAATAAGGGGCTTGGTTAATCCGGAGGGATTCGGCGGATGTCAGGTATCAAGTCGAAATGCGTGTCAGCGGAGATAATTTTCTTAATGTCATGATTTATCATGACGGCGGCATGAACGGCATCACGAGAAGTTATGGGTGGATATTTTTTAAGTAGGTCCAGGGCCAAGTCCATATCATGGCGCGTTATCGGCAGGATATCATCGCATATTTCAATCAGGGTGGAATATGCCGTTTCTGCCGTCGGGAGCTGCTTGATTGAAAAATACCTGTAGAGTATCTCCTGAAGCACCTCCGTGTCGGCTGCTGTGTGAATGAGTCCGCCCTGGATCTTTTTAAGTACTGCCCTGCACGGATCACGCAAAGGATGAGCGCCGCCTATGGCATACATGATAATATTGGCATCTATGAACTGGCAGTGCGAAAGTTTCATGGTCAGTAATATTTTCCCTTTTGATATTCCGTTTCCCATTCCTGATAATTTTCAGGCGCAGGGACTTCAGGCAGGGCAAGGAGACGGTCCACGGCTTTTGATATGCGGCGTTGTTTCGCTTCTTTGAGATGGTATTCTTCAATGGCCTCTCTGACCATGACGCCCAGTTTCTTTTTATGTTGTTCGGCAATCTCAACCAAATCGCGGAACTGATCGTCAGTCAAAAGAACCTGTATCTTTTTATTGTATTTCGGCATGACAACCTCTATTATATGGCTATTAAAATAATACTTTTATGATACTCTTTTGTCAATAATATTTATTTATCATTATTTTCCAGATGATGGTATGTTAAGAGAACGATAAATAGTAAAGTCAACTTTGTAAATTATCGTACTAAAATACAATTTTAAATTAATTCGCCAATAGAAGTTAACCTAAGATGACCAAAACACTTTTTCTCATATTCAACCACACCTTCACTGAGGTCCAGAGGGCCGATGCACTTGCATCCCTTGGTGTCGCCTTCATAGTAGAGATGCCGGTTTCATTAAAGAGAATCTGGAAAAATATCCCCCCTGACATTGAAAACATCGCGGCATACCTGGAACCCATCCAGACATGGCTGAAAGTGCATGCCGCTGATGATGACTTCGTGCTTATACAGGGCGATTTCGGGGCATGTTACCTCATGGTAAATTACGCCTTCCGCCTCGGCCTTATTCCGATTTATTCAACTACGGATCGCGAAACGGAAGAGGAATATAAGGAAAACGGAGAGATAAAGGTTACGCACCATTTTCAGCACCGTATCTTCAGGAGGTATGAAAGATGAAGACCTGCCTTGTCTCCATGATAAGCGAGCAAACAATCCCCAACATTTTAGTAATTTCTGCCATTAAGCCGGATCACCTCCTGTTTATCAGCACTGAATCAATGGAGAATAAAAACAAGTCCGGCGCTATTCTTGAAAGTCTTTTCGTCATTGGAATGGATTACAGGGATAAAACTGAAAAGTTGATTGTACCTGAAAATTCAATCCCTGATTTTCATGAAAAAGTCATGGAATGGATGAAGAACAATAGAAAGGAATATGAATTCATCATCAATTTGACCGGCGGTACAAAGCTCATGTCCCTTGCAGCTTATGAATTATTTAAAAGCTATGGCGCTGAAATGCTTTATATGCCCATACCGAGGAACGAATATTTCCCGTTGCATCATCCCGAACAATCTACACAGATACTAACCAGACTGTCCGTGGAGGCATATCTCGCTGCCTATGGAGCTAAAGTCAATAATCTTTGTAGAGTCACAGCAACTAAAGCCGAAACGCGAGCAAGGCGAAATATAACCTGTTTTATTTTTAAAAATTACAAAGAGCTTGAACCATTATTAAAACGTATAGGAATTATCTTAAGAGGGCAGAAAGAGGACCATGTAAAGAAAAAAGGGTGCGAATTTACAATAACTGCAACAGTTGAATCTTCCTCTGAAAAAACGTTCCTCAAAATGATGGGATTAAATGATAACAGTATTCCAAACAAAGTTGATTACTCAACCTGGAATTATTTAAGAGGTGGATGGCTTGA
>JBFYXR010000308.1:0-5189 GCA_041310455.1 Desulfobacteraceae bacterium
AGCCCGATTATGGGTGTGTCGATCATTGAATCAGCAAGTTCGGCAAGGCTTTTCTGCCTTTGCCTTTCATAATCCGGGTTTTCCATCATGTCTTTAGGTTCTATGTATGTTTCCAACGATGATACCGCCTTTAAAATCATGATTCATTTTTAGGCTGCAAATTGTTATCGATTATATTATATAAAGGTTAATAATTGAAATAAATTTAGGATTATATCAGACTATCCGATCGACAAAAATATCCATGATGGAAAAGGAGAATTATACTTTATGGCTCAAATGACAGAACGCATGCAAAAGCTCTTAGAGAAAGTTACGACTGCAGTGCTTGCCACAGCAACCACAGACGGCACGCCTAACGCCGTTCCTGTCGGGGCAAAAAAAATCATTGACCCGGAGACTGTCCTTGTCTCCGATCAGTTTTTCAACAAGACCATTAAAAATCTTCAGTCCAATCCTACTGCATCCCTGATGTACTGGGAAGGCCGTGAAGGATATCAGCTAAAAGGGGCTGTCACAATAGAAACCAGCGGGCAGAGGTTTGATGAAACTGCACGATGGATTGAAGAGAGGAGCCAGGAGGTTGGGTTTCCTTTAAGATCCAAAGGGGCAATTATCCTGAAAATTGAAGAGATCTATGCAATAGGCCCCGGACCAAAGGCTGGAAGAAGGCTGGTATAGCCAAGTTTGTTTGCAGGCAGTTCCATAAAATGGAATTCTTAAAAACATCTTAATCAAAAGGAGGAGGTTATGAATCTATTCAAGTCGCTTATGGGAAGACGCCAGTTCATGATTGCCGCCGGTGTGGCTTCTGCTTCAGCACTGGCATTGAAAAAGGCCGGCAGGCTTGCTGATCCGGTTTTTAAAACAGGCGTAGCAGGCGCAGCGGAAAATTCCGCGAGTGCAGCAAAGGCAATGGGCAAGCTTATGAAATTTAAGCGCGGCGTGTATACAGCTGAGGAAAAGGCCGCCCTCGATGCATGGAAGAGCCTGAAATACAAGTCGGGGATGATGGGCGGCGCGATGCCTGCGGCCAAGCAGCCTAAGGACCTGGACACTGTTTCCGGCTTTGAGATATACTACTATGCCAAGGGCTGGGACAAGTACAATCCCCTCTGGACCGACTACAGCTACGCCAAGAACACCTGGTACAAAGACTGTCCCGCAATCCCAACCATCCGCGAACCGATGGGCATGGGTGGGCTACCGAGCGAGCTGGGCTTCGAGTCCAGCTGGTCCGGTAAGCCGGTTGTCGGCGACGGCTATGACTTTGAGCTTTATTACTACAAGCCCATCTTCTCCGGTGACTCCTTTACGTCCAGGACAACCGGCCTTGACTATGTCGATCTAACCGTGGACGGCTCCGACGTCCGTTACTTCATCACCACGATCACCTCCGAGATGACCAACCAGAAGGGCCAGATGGTCTGCCGTGCAGTCATGCACTGGCCCTGCTTCCTCCAGAAGTATGAGGACGGACACGTACCCACCCGTGAGGAAATGATGAAAGAGCGCACGGCAAAAATGGCCGCTTCAGGCCAGAAGGAGCGCTATACCCGCCCCGCGCACAAATACACCGATGCAGATTGGGAAGTCCTCAAGGGCATCTGGAGCAAGGAGAAGATCCGCGGCGCCGAGAAACTCTACTGGGAAGACGTCAAGGTAGGCGACGAACCTGCATGGACAGCCGAGAACCCCGTCACCGATTATGACGCACGCCGTTACACCGGCTTCCATCACACTGTCGGCGCCGTCGGCAGCGACTCCGCCCGCGACTTCATCATGAACGGCAAATCCGAGCGCAGCTTCTACAAGAGAGAGGACGGCGTTTATGACGTCGCCGCCAATACCCGCACCCATTTCCTGAACTTCGTAGGCCGTAACTTCTGCCTTCGCACCATCACCAACTGGTGCGGCGACGACGGCTTTGTCCGCAAGATCGGCTGGAGGATGGTCAACGACTCCCGCCCCGAGGAGCAGATTAACCACTTTCCCCAGGGTCATTTTCGTGAGTCATGGCTTTTGAAGGTTCCCTCTCTGAAGAAGGCCGGCAAATTCATCAACACCCACGGCATGGGCCCCGACTGCGCCATCTGCAAGGCCTGCGTCACCGAAAAATTCATCGACCCCGATACCGGCGACCATATGGTCATGCTCACCGGTTGGGCCGAGGATATGGACGGCAACTTCTTCCAGGAGTGCGAATTCTCCGTAGCGCTTCCGACCAGAGGCTGATACCCAAAAGTTCCTTACATTGGCGCACGAAAAAAAGGCAGGGTTGTTATCCGACCCTGCCTTTCAAAAAATATTACTTAGTTCAATTCCTTGTGCCTTCGGTTAATGTGCCTTTAAGCCTCAGGCTTCCTGGCCTTCCATCATGCCCTTAAATCTGCGACGCCGTAAAGAATGCGCTGCGTATGCATTTCTGGATATTGCCGCCTGCCTCACTGCAGTCGCCGATAGTAAAGAATTGCTTGGCTGAGCCGTAAAACTTGAGGGCCTCATCCTTCTTCGGCTTAAGCCCGGAATACACCACAACGCTGTCAGCCTGGATTGACTTTTCATTACCAGAGGAATCCTTATAGGTTACTTTCCCTGCTGAGATGCCTGTAGCTCTGCCCTCAGTAATAATACTGAAGTTCTTCAAATCCTTATATGCCTCTATCATTGTTATCGTATAGTGGCCCCTGCTGTATGGAAAAAGTTCCTTCTCACTTGTCAGTATCGTAACATTGTGGCCGGCCCTGGCAAGATACATTCCTGCATCCGCCCCAAATTCCCCGCTGCCGATAACAACTACATTCCTGCCTATTGACTTTTCTTTGCTGTAAGCCTCTACAATATTATACACATTGCCGCCGTCCGCACCGGTAATCTTAGGAACAACAGGGTCCGATCCGACTGCAACCATGATCGAGTCATACCCCTTTGCACTGATCATTTCCGGGGAAGCTGCCGTATTTAAAACCACCTCAACGCCTGCCTTATTCATATGGCTGACAAGATAATCCTTGAAGTCCTTTATTGCCCATTTGTAGGTGGAATAATCCGAATGCCGGAGCAGTCCGCCCAGGGTGGAATCCTTTTCATAGAGGGTAACCTTATGCCCTCTTTCGGCGGCAGTTATGGCCGCTTTCATGCCCGCCGGCCCGCCGCCTATGACCACAACCTTCTTTGACATTCGCGGAGCACGGATCGCCTGTACCGCCTGCGTAATGCCTAACTTCGGGTTTACGGTACACACGCTGTACCATGGCCCCTCCATAGCATTTTCATAGTGGCATCTGTTGCACAGGATGCATGGCACTACATCCTCTCCCCTGCCTGCGTAGATCTTTTCGCCATATTCAGGATCACAGTAAAATGCCCTGGCCATTGTTATCATATCCGTTTTTCCGCCTGCTATATAACCTTCGATCAGATCCAGATTCTGGTATCCGCCGCCTGGGGCTGTGATGATCTTTGCGCCGCTCTTCTTTATGGCCTCGGCATAACGGATCGTATAGTGCTTACCCTTCTCTATGTTCCAGGTGGTAGGATGGGCAGCCGAGCTGTCCGCAATCCTTACCATAGCGATGTCGGCAATTCCATCCAGATTCTTTGCATATTTAACTGCATCATCCAGGTCCAGACCGCTGCTATAGTACATGTCTTCAGTATGCTGAGTGATTGACGGCTCCTTGACAAAGATCTCCGTAATTATCAGCATATCAGGCACTGCCTTTTTGACTGCCTTGCACAGCTCAATGGTTACACCCTGGTTGCCTCTTACGCTGATCTCCACTCCGTCAAGACCGTGATTTTCATAGAACTTTGCCTGCGTCACGATGGTCTCAACCATTTTCTGCAGTTGCTCGGCGGAGTCCTGCGATTGGGATCCTGCTGCCCCGGGTCTGCCCATTCCCGCCGAGATGCCGGTGCATGCCTTGCTTCCGTGGATGTGTATCCCTTCTATCATCTGTTCAAGATAATTCTGGACGCCGGGGTCCTCCAGGTCAAAACTCAACATATGAGCGCCCATACCCTTTTGGTCTTTTCTGCTCCCCTGGCTCTGTAATATGCGAACGGAGATCATACCGGCGCCATTTTTGGCCAGGTTAATATAAAAGGATCTCAACTCCTCAGATGGAAAATTTTCAGGGCCCTGCAGAAAATACGGGGTAGAAGGCGGGCACAGCAGCCTGTTCTTCAGAACCACATTCCCGATTTTAAGGGGTGACATTATATGACTGTATTTGTCACTTACCTCATTCATCACGGCAGCCCCCGGCCTATCGGATGCCATAGCGGCATTAGTTTGAAAAAACGGATCAACGACCCCCGCCAGCTTTTTATAGGCCAGCGCCGAAGTTGAAGTCACACCAGCTGCAATCAGGAATTGCCGCCTTCCCACAAGCGATTTAATCAGATTCACAATGTTCTCCTTTATTACAGGTTGATTAATATTTATGAGTAATGCATGAATATTGCCATAATCGGACTATTTTAATTGGGAGTCAAGGGGAAAAGATCAAATAAAGGTTAGTGGGATAAGGCGCAGCGCATAAGGAAAACAGTCTCCTTTTACTCATAGCCCGGTCTGCCGGTTCTGGTCGCTGTCCGGTCTGGTCGCCTATGGCTGGTGACTTGTTATGATCCTGGCATACTATGCCGCGATTCTGCCTCGTTTTTTAAGGCCGTAATTCCTTTCTGCAATGCGTTATCCAGGATACGTTTCATTGTACCTCTAAATAACCGCACAATAAGACCCTCAAAAGATTCTCTGGTATGTACGAGTGTGGCCCCGTCTTTTTCCACAAATTCCCAAACATGTATCGCGCGAATTCCAAATGATCGTCCTGACCACACCATTCTCTCAGGCCGGTCCAACTCTTCAAGTTTAGAGATCATCCTATAATACCGCCAGATGCCGAATCTGTTCGGTTTATTTCAGCAAGGCTGATTATTTCACTCTTTTTCGGACGATACGTGAGCATGGCTGCGGCAGATACAAGTATCAGCAGGTACAAGTCAATTGCGTTCTTTCCCAGAAAAAACAGAACCAGGCCGTATATCCCGATGCTCTCTGACAGAGCCAGGGCCATAATCATTGACACCGAGTACTTCATAAGTACGGGATGTTACGAAGTCTGTTTAAACAGTATGCCCTGTCCCTTAGCTGACAAGATAAGCTTCCTGACATATCTTGT
>JBFYXR010000313.1:0-5766 GCA_041310455.1 Desulfobacteraceae bacterium
TCAAAGCCCTTTACAACGGCCGCGACAGGTATCGAGCCCCCAACCCATCCCTGCTTCTCATAGATGCTGACCTTGTGTCCCTTGAGTGCCGCAACTCTGGCGGCCTCCATTCCCGCAGGCCCTGCGCCGATCACCATGACCTTCTTTATCTTTTCCGCCGGTTTGATCTCATATTCTTTTTCCCTTCCCATTGCCGCATTTATTCTGCAGATGACATCATTTCCCAGCTCCACGGTGCTGAAACAGTGGAAGCAGGCGGTACAGGGCCTGATATCATCTATTTCTCCGGCTGCAATTTTATTCGGATAATCGGGATCCGCTATGAGTCTCCTGTTGAGGCTTACAAAGTCCGCATCTCCGCGTTCAAGGATATCCTCCGCGATAAAGGCATCCAGCCTGCCTATGGTAATGACCGGGATGGACACCAGTTTCTTTATCCCGGCGGCCAGGGGAACCCAGCCTCCGATCCCATGACGGCTTCCGTCAATCCCTTCAGGTACAGGTTCGACATCTATCTCGGGATAGAATACCAGGTCGGGGAAATGCACGCTTTCACGGTTGCCGTGCCTGTCCGGCCTCTTGTAATACTCTGACCTCACATGCAGGGCATCTGCTCCTGCCGCCTCGAAAAGCTTTGCAAATTCTCTGCCTTCCGCTGGGGTGGTGCCTTTTACAAGACCATATTCCGCCCCGCACATAGCGAGTGTAACTGCGAAGTCCTTTCCTGCCATCTCTTTGATCGCCTTGATTGTTTCCACCACGATACGTGCACGGTTTTCAATACTTCCGATCCCGTATTCGTCCTCACGTTTATTCCATGCCCTTGAAAGGAATGAGTTAAGAAGGTGTGTGGTTGCTGCATTCAGTTCAACGCCGTCAAATCCGGCTTTTCTGGCTCTCAGGGCGCCATTGGCAAATTTCTCGATGATCTGATGAATCTCAGGGACAGTTAGCGCCCTTGGAGGAGTGTATTCCCGTTTTGGAAGCTCTTCCCTGGTCAGGGCGGAAGATGACACGGGCTGCAAGCCTGTCAGTGCTCCTCTATGGAAAGGACCTGCATGCCACATCTGAATAAAAGCGGGGCAATCATGCTTATGGATTGCATCCGTAAATTTTTGATAGCTCGGGATGTATTTGTCTTCAGTCAGCCTGAAACCCCCGAACTCGCCCGGGACAGCTCCCAGCGGGAGATCTATCCATGCCGAGCTATGGGTAACGAGGCCGATACCGCCCTTCGCAAGCCGTTCGTAAATGGCGATGGAGCTATCGGTCATATTGCCGCTGTTGTCGCCGGTAAAGCCGAAATGCGTGCCGGTCTTTATCATACGGCTTTTTGTGCGGACTTTTCCGATATAGCCAGGATCTACAAGTTTCATGAACTGATTATTTGCCATGAGATGTCTCCTCTGGTTTAACTTGCACTATTCGGAAGAACTAATTGAAATGAGCGCTTTATAGGAAAAAGGATTTAAATGGGATCAAGGATTCAAAATTGACTTTAAGCCCTTGCTCCATGAACCATAGGCGTCAACCTATAGAATTGGTCATTATGAATAGCTCTTAATAAGATTTGATGCTATGGCATAACATGAATAAATAATGACATTTTGCGTTTTTTTAACGGAGTCATTAATTGCAGAAGTGTGGGGGAACATTCTGAGTCTGCGCCACAAACAGAAGCGCAGACTCAGAAGAAATTATAAAAGATTTATTTCTGTGCGGGAGGGGCACCTGCGGGGGGAGCGCCTGCTGGAGCGCCGCCTGCCTGGGGAGCACCACCGCCAGGGGGACCCTGAAGGCCGAAATCATGGAATTCTTTAATCGTAAATTTCCCATCACAATCAGCGTCTACGCCATTAGGTGGTGTTTCGTCCATAAATTCCTGTCTGGACACAAAATCCTTTTTGCTTTTTCCTGTAAAGCTCTGAAAGGATTCAATGGGGGCGCCGGCCTTTTCCCATTCCGCCTTAGTCATCTTGCCGTCCTTGTCCGCGTCGATTGCATCAACTATCGGAGTGGGATCACCCTTTTTACCATCATCGTAAGGCGGGCAGGTTTTTTTGGCAGAAGTGCTGCCCTGTGCAAAAGCGAATGATACGGTTATAGCTATACATACAAAAGTAAAAAAACCTATTTTTCTGATACTCATCTACTCCTCCCTTGAAAATTAGTTAATGTACTAAATAATCATTCCCAACTGAAAATACCGGAATGACAACCTTTTTAAAAATATGGTAATTATAAGCTCAATCAGAACTATATTGCAATCTATTCAATCATGCTTTGCCCAGGTATTTCCCAGCGGCGATTCCGGCCATATACCCGCTGACGACAGCAAAACCAAGGGCGCCTGCACCATCGCCATCAATTGTATGCCCCCCGGCATTATCGCCGGCTGCAAATAGACCGGGCATTGCCTTGCCCTTTGTGTTAAGCACTTCCATGTTCTCATTAATCGTGATCCCGCCATGTGTGGTTTCGGTAAAACGCTGTCCATGAAATGCATAAAAGGGCCCCTTGCGAAGCGGTATCAGGTATTCAGCCTTCTTAACAAAATCTTCATCCCGGCCTTTTTCACAAAAAGAGTTATATCTATTTATGCTGGCTACAAGAGTTTTAGGATCGGCGCCTATTTTTGCTGCCAGTTCTTCCAGGGTATTTGCCTTCTTTGTCAGTTCGCCGCCAAGGGATTCCTCATAGGCGATATCCTCCCTGAATTTTTTATTAATGGGAATATCTGTAGGCCCGTCATGGGGATTCGCAATAAGACGTTCACCCAGCATCTCGACCAGGTCATTATCGGCGATGCCATAGCATCTGGCTTGAGGCTGCTTGCTCAGGGGATTAAAGCAGGGGTCCAGCCCGCCGGTTTCATCGACAAAGCGCTCGCCGTTAAGGTTGACATAGACCATCTCAGGCTGAAGCATGATGCGGTAGATAGTATAGGAATAGGGGTGATGTGCCGGCCCCCCGACCAGCCAGTACATGTTTTTATAGTCAACAAAGGCGCCTATCTTTTCCGCCATATCCAGGGAATCACCATCGCTTGTCGGGCAGGAGAAGATGTGGTACCTGTTGCCGTCGGCATACTCGGGCCACCTCTTCGCTAACTTTTCTTTATTAGCGCCGAAGCCTCCGGCGGCTGCAACGCATGCCTTGCAGTTGACCTGAAGCTTACCGTCCGCAGTATCAGCCTTAACGCCTGTCACATTGCCCTTTGAGTCTGTAATAAATTCACTGGCGCGGGCAGAGGCAACTATTTCAATCCCGAGCTTTTTGCATTGTTCAAGCATTTTTACAATCACATAGGACCCCATCCAGCCAGGGCCTATAGAAGGATCCCGGGATTCTTTATTCATGTGACGTTTAGGAAAATCTATCATCCCCATCCTCATCATTGCCATCGGATTCGAAGCGCCCTGGGCACCGGAACCCTTTTCGACGGCTACGTATTTTTCCGGTTTTATAAAATATTCTTCAGCGCCGCCTTTCTCAACCAGCCAGTCGAAAAAGGGGCCTGAGGAATATATATAATTGAGTATAAGCCTGTGATTTGGTTTCCATTTCAGATTGCTCATCGTTCTTCTGAAACTATCATCGCGGGTGTCAGGGTAGCCTGCTTCCTGCTGCCATTTCGAATTCTGCACTCCAAAACCATGGGCATAGTAGGTGGACCCTCCGGCCTTTTTTGCCTTTTCGAGTACGACAACCTTTTTACCGCTGATTTCCGCAGCCTTCACTGCGGCAACAAGACCTGCGCCGCCTGCGCCAAGTACTACTAAATCGCAGTCAATAACTTTTTTTGCCATTTATATTTCCTCCTTATGGAAAATCTATTAAAGCTCTTATCACTTTTCAGTAACTGCGGAGATATTGCAGGTCTCATAACAGGTTCCGCACTGTATGCATTTTGCCTGGTCGATCTCATACTTATCCGTGCCAAAATGGATTGCTCCCTGGGGACAATTATAAAAACAATGGTGACAGCCTATGCATGTAGGGCCGATCACGTAAGTGACTTTCTTCTCCTTTTTTTCCGCGGCAAGAACCGAACCGGCAGCGTTAAGTATGAAGGGCGCTGCAATGGCTGCGGAACTCACAATCATGAATTTTCGTCTGGTTAAATCGAAATTTTCTGAAGTCATAGCTCCTCCTGTCTGTTATTAATTTTAAAATAAGTGTGAAATTGCTATCTGGTAGACTAAGGATTTTTTAGCAGATTGCCAGCCTGCAAAACCGTCCTTTCCGACCAAGGGTGGGTAATCAATCAATATGAACAAATTCCTTAATTACGCTATGGCGAATCGTGAATAATAAATGACATTTTGCGAATATCGGCGCAGGATTTTTTAAGAGATATGAATAAAAAAGCAGAGCCGTAAAGACCCTGCTTCTGATAAGGCTAAGTTTAATATTGCTTCCTATTTCGAGGTGCCTGATATTAAATCGTCTCACGTATTATATCATAGGGTTTGGGCAAATCGGGCGCCCATCCGGCCACACGCCTGGTGCTGTAAGCCTTATCCCGCTTGTCTCTGGTCTGCTCCTGATTCTTCTGCCGTTCATCAGGTTATAGGGTTTTGGTTGAAGTTTTATTCTACATATTTTATACATAAACATTAAATTGTCATCTAAAAAGATATGGCATAATGCGAATAATTTATGACATTCTACGTAAGCATAACAACGTTATTGTCTTTAAGATGTAAAGTGTAATATATTTGGAGTGCACATGAAAAATACAAGATTGATTGGCTTCACTATAAACTATAACTACATTATTTAGCTTTTGTTTTGTGGTATTTTGAAACGCTGATAAAAAAAACAAAGGAGGAAAAAGGCATCGACAGGGGAGGCATGAGTCTTAGGTCTCTTCACAGTAAAATCCCGGCCGTTGCCTTGATCGATAAATGACAAAAAATGACATGAAAACCTTGTCTATTCCTCTTGCTTCACGACGTTATCTCCCCTGGATGCTAATCCTATTTGTGGGAAGCGGGTGCGCGGCCCTAATTTATGAAGTAGTGTGGCTTCAGCTTCTGCAGCTTGTAATAGGCTCAACAGGGATATCTTTAGGGGTGCTTCTGGGCATTTTCATGGGAGGCATGTGTCTGGGCAGTCTTTTGTTGCCGCGGTTGATATCGGCAGATCGACATCCTTTGAAGGTCTATGCATTTCTAGAGCTCGGGATCGGAATATTCGGTATTGCGATATTGTATGGATTACCGATATTGGCAGATGTTTATGAAGGGTTTATGGGACATGGTGTGCTTCATCGAGCCATTGTTGCTGCAGTGTGCCTGCTGCCGCCGACTGTACTGATGGGGGCGACGCTGCCTGCGATAGCACGGTGGGTGAGGGCGACTCCGGAAGGTGTATCATGGATGGGTTTCTTTTATGCCGGGAATATCGCCGGAGCTGTGTTGGGATGTCTGCTGGCGGGGTTTTATCTATTGCGCGTGTATGACATGCCTACCGGAACGTATGTGGCGGTGGCGATCAATTTAGCGGTCGCGCTGTTCGCTTTGGCGATTTCATCGAGGGTGACCTTTAATGCTGAGACAACTCGAACAGACGAAATCCCAGTCGAAACGGGAGTCGGTAATCCTGGCGTTTATATCACTATCGGCCTGTCGGGGCTTACTGCCCTTGGGGCTGAGGTAGTATGGACGAGGCTTATATCGCTCATGCTTGGCGCGACGGTTTACACATTTTCGATAATACTGGCAATGTTTCTTGCAGGGCTTGGGATCGGCAGCGGCATTG
>JBFYXR010000314.1:0-2835 GCA_041310455.1 Desulfobacteraceae bacterium
GGGAATGAAACCATGAAATACATGGATGTGTTCGGGAAGATCGGAGCACAGCTTCAGTCATCGGGATTCCCAACGCTGAAGAGCGGATTTGCCAAGGCGCCATTTGATATGATCGGCGATACAATGCGCGGCGTAAAGGGCATGGTCATGGATATGTACAGGAGACCCGGCGATGTTATCGCGGCCTGCGAAAAACTTGCGCCTATTGTCATAAGAGATGCAGTTAAGGCATGCGACCAAATCGGCGCTGCCTTTGTGTTATTTCCTCTGCACAAGGGCGCCGATACATTCATGTCGCCTGATCAGTTCAAGAGGTTCTACTGGCCCAGCCTCAGGGCCGTGATGGAGGCCCTCAATTCGGAAGGCATAATTCCCATTCTGTTTGCGGAAGGCAGCTATAATAAACGCCTGGAGGCCATAGCCGATTATCCAAAGGGCTGGTCCCTGTGGTATTTTGACCAGACCGATATGCGAAGGGCAAAGGATATACTTGGAGGCACGGCATGCATACAGGGAAATGTCCCTTCATCACTCATGACAACAGCGCCTGTCGACCAGCTGAAGGCCTACTGCGAAGACCTTCTCGCTATGTTTAAAGACAGCGGGGGATTTATACTCTCCAACGGGGCGGTACTTGATGACAGCACCGACGAACATGTGCGGACCCTGTTAGAGATCGTGCGCAGATGATTGTCCTGATCCTCCTTAGACCTCCTTTACAAAAGAGGGTGAAGGTGAATGGGTGCAACCAAAATATCGTTTGCAAAAATCCCCTCTTAAGATAAGAGGGGGGTGGGGGAGTAATGAGAAAGATGGAAAACCTTAACATAACCCCGCCATGCCTCCCCTTACCTTAAGGGGAGGAGAAAAAAGTTAAATATTCAAAATGTACGGACTTAATACCCCGCTGCTTGCAGTGGGGAAATTCATTTTTAGAGCGGGGAATCAAGATGTTAAAAAATATCTCTGTTGCTATACTGGGTATTGTTTCCCTCCTGTACATCCTGAATCCCGGCATGGGATTCGTTGAGTTTATCCAGGACTATATTCCATTCGCAGGAAACCTGGATGAAGGCGGCGCAGCAGTCCTGCTGCTGACGTGCCTGCGATATTTCGGGCTGGACCTGACCAGATTTTTTAACAGAGAAAAAAAACACAAGGATGATTGAGCATATCATCAGTATATCCATAAAGTCTCTTCCATGAACGGCCTATGATAGGGAAAATGATATATATCTGGAATATTAACGGGCTGAAATCCGATCTGGCCAAAAGGCGCCTTTCCGGCAGGCATACGCTGATCTATCTTATCTGTATTCTGGCTGTTCAGATTGCCTCATGGGTACTTGCCTATCCTGAAGATGGTGTATTTAATCTCTGGGATAAGATTGAAACTGCCGGGTTTGCTTTTTTCCTTATCGTCGGGACCGGTTATTGCTGGTATGCAAACGGCCGGAAAAATGGCAGCGATTTCGCATTAAGATACATCTCTCTGGCATGGGTCTTCGGGGTTCGATATACGGTCATGGTTATCAGCCCCCTTGCCCTTATTTTGTACACACCGCTTTCCATGTTTACTGAACTGCCGGACACAACTCAGTGGTATGATACCTTGTTCATTTTCGTCCTAAGGATACCGTTCTATCTTGCTCTTGCAAGGCATATCCGGGATGTTGCCCTTAACAGGCTCCCGGCAGAGGATGAGATTTCCGACTTCCGTGAAAGATACGCGGAAGACTTCGATCCTTCAAGGTACCCCGGAATCCTGAGGCGATATCCTGCAACAATTATTGATGCGATATTCGTCCTGTTCCTATTTATCATTTTTGCATCCATGCTGCAGGGCGATGGGGAGCTCGATCTGGCAGCAAGGATACTGATGGGGTGTTCCCTGCTCTTTATATATGAGCCGGTGTTAACCAGCAGGCGCTGCACAATCGGGCAGAAGATCATGGGCATCCGCGTCAGGAGGGCGGATACTGGAGGAAGGATACCCGTTCTGAAGGCATGCATCAGGATAGCAGTGAAACTGCTGCTGTGTGCTGTTTCATTCTTTTCAATCCCGGTGACCAGAAAGAGAAGGGGTCTGCATGACTTTGCGGCAGGGTCGGTTGTACTATACGCCGGAAGGGAATATATTCCATTAAATATGGGTCAAGGACTTAATGATTTAAAGAGGCAGGTGGATATTGATCGCGGCTTTTGATGTCCATTATATGGGGGATGGCAGCGCTTCAGCAGCGGCCGTGCTTTTTACGGACTATGGAGACAGGGCGCCTGCCGCCGCATTCACACAGCTGCTGGCCGGGGCGGCCGAATACACCCCGGGCGAGTTTTACAGGCGTGAGCTGCCGTGTATTCTGGCGCTTCTTCAGCAGATCAAGGGACCTCCTGATGAGCTTATTATTGACGGGTATGTTATGCTTGCGAACAGGGCTGGCCTTGGTATGCACCTCTTTAACCACTTCAGCGGAAGGGTCCCTGTAATAGGCGTGGCAAAATCCAGGTTCAAGGATGCCTATACCTCCGAGGTCTTCAGGGGAAGAAGCGAACGCCCCCTGTTTATAACCGCTGCAGGCATGAAGCTTAAAAAGGCATCAGAGAAAATCAGGGAGATGCACGGGGACTATCGAATCCCGACCATGCTGAAGCTGGCTGATATCCTGGCCAGGGGAAAGATGGGAAAATGACCTGAAAGGCGGGAATGGACTGAGCCAATCATATACGCAGTGCATTTTTTGTGGCATCACAGCTGTGATGGAAGGTCGCGCGGGGTGCAAGGTGTGAGGCGCAGGCGTAAGGTGTGAGGGGCGGGACATCCGGATGTCAGTTTGG
>JBFYXR010000316.1:0-2751 GCA_041310455.1 Desulfobacteraceae bacterium
CCAAACCCAGTCTCAAGGGTAGAACCATGGTCGGAATTTTTGAGTATCCATCAAGAGAAGGCCATGGATGACGGCGCCAAATGGTTTTGCGAGCACCATGCGGAGATATGCGATGTTGACGATTCAGGGGCTGTAACGGGTGTTGTTGCTAAAAGTGCGGACGGAAAATACGTCCGTTTCAAGGCCAGGAAGGGTGTCGCACTCTGCGCCGGTGATTTCTCCCAGAACCGCGAGATGGTCGTCGATATCATTGATGATATTCGTCATCAAGCTGAAGCTCAGGGAGATCTCGACCTGGTGAGGGCAAGTGGAAGGATGGGCGCTACCCGCGACGGTACCGGAATCAAGCTGGGGATCTGGGCTGGCGGCCATATCGAGATCGGCCCCCGATCCTACATAGGAGACGGTGATCCGGGCGCAGGGGTGTGGTATCTGCAGCTCGATCATAATGGCGAACGCTTCCACGATGAGGCTGCCGGCACCACACTTCATCAGCCGAAGGGCAGCGTCCGTGTCACTTTATATGATGCGAATTGGAAAACGGCCCTCGCGATGATGCCTCCACGTCACATGGGCCCGGATACTGCTGAGCCATCCGAATGGGAAGCAAGACTTAAGCACCTGGACAACGTAAGACCCGGTCCCCTGGCCAAAGACCAACAAGCAAGACGTATGGGGGGGATGGCTGGTTTGCCTGGCGTTGAGGGCGCCACCTGCTGCGCCAATACGATTGAGGAACTTCTTGACTACATGGATTGCTATAAAGGCAATACCAGAAAGAAGGCCCTGTCAGAGATCACACGATATAATGAGCTGTGCGAAAAAGGTGTTGATGAGGACTTCGGCCAAGACCGGCGTATTCTGAAGGTGACTGCGCTTAAAGATCCCCTGTTCTATGGCACCGTAGGCACATACAATAGCGGGGGCATGTTCGGCCTGAGCGCCGGCATGGGTGCAACCAGTGGTCTTGACACGGATGCGGATGGACATGTGCTTAACTCCGACTTTAAGCCCATCAAGGGCCTCTATGCAGCGGGTAACAATGCCGGGGGACGCTTCATCACCGTGTATCAGAGTCCTATCGCCGGCGTAAGCATGGGCATGGCCATAACCGAGGGCTTTATGCTCGGGGAGAGGCTGGCGGAGCTGTAATTCTCCAAGGTATTCTGTGGAATATCCGGGTTAATGTTAAGCGTTTACATTTCTGCCATCAGCTTATAAAATCACGGATAACAAAGCTGTATGCTGATCGCTGACTGCTAATAGCTATAATAAGGAGGTCAACATCATGAAACACAACAAGGGAGCAAAAGAGGTTCTTTCCAGGAGGGGCTTTATTAAGACCGCCGCCGCAGGCGCAGGTACGGCCGTCCTGGCCGGCCTTGACACTAAAGACAGCAGTGCCCAGAACAAACCGCTTATTGACAAATGGGACAGAGAAGCGGATGTAGTAGTAGTCGGGTATGGTGGAGCCGGGGCTGTAACGGCAATTACCGCCCACGATGCCGGAGCCAAGGTGCTCATACTGGAGAAGGCGCCCATTGAGGGCGGCGGCTGTACGCGGATGGCCGGGGGCCAGGCCGCCTTTATTGAACCGCAGGATGCCGCAGGTGCAGCCGAATATCTGTATACAGGATCCTTCGGCACTACCCCGATGGATGTCTGCCTGGCATGGGCTGAGGAGATAGCGAATAATGACGATTGGCTCACCGAGATGGGCCTGAAGTGGGCAAAAATGGGCGTCCGCCCGGGTTTTAAATACAATGCGGATTTTCAGAACTTCCCCGGTGCCTATGCCCTGAAGCTCCTGGCGATAACGGGGGGCGGCCCGGCATTTTTTAAGGCGGTTAACCAACATATTCAAAGCAGAGGCATTGAAATCCTGTTTGATGCGCCGGGGACGGATCTGATCCAGAACCCCACTACAAATGAAATCCTGGGCATCAAGGCTATGAGTAAAGGACGGGATATGCACATCAAGGCCAGGAAGGCCGTAGTCCTCTGTACCGGAGGGTTTGATTTTAATGAAGAGATGAAGAACAATTACCTGCGACCCTATCCCATAAAGTTTGTCAGCTGGAGATACAACACCGGCGACGGGGTTAAGATGGCTCAAGCGGTCGGCGCAGATCTCTGGCACATGAATGTAATAGCCTCGGCCGGGCAGACGGTGCTCAGTCCTGCATCTGAGGTAGGTTGGATGTACACCAGGGCTCAGGGTGACAGCCATATATGGGTTGACAGATACGGGAAGAGATTTGCATGTGAGAGTCCCCTGTGGTTTGACCACAGGGCGTCTATGGGATATGCCATTTGGGATTGGAGCGACACTCAAAAGGACGCAGGGTATCCCTGCATCCCATTCTATCTTATCTTCGATGAGAAGACGAGACTGGCAGGACCGATCGGCGGTGGTTTTGGCACACAAATGGGTGTTACGTCAATTCCAGTGGAGCTGGGTGGAATTTCCGAGCCCTGGAGTAAGGACAACAGTAGAGAAATAGGGCTAGGGTGGATTAAAAAAGGGAGTACCGTCAGAAAGCTGGCTGCGGAGATCGGTGCGCAAATTGATCCTGCCCTGCTGGAGGAAAGCGTAGCCAGATGGAATGGATTTTGTGCGGCAGGCAAGGACCAGGATTTCGTCTGAAGCGTAAAGCTGAAACCAATAGAGACACCGCAGTTCTACGGACTGGAGATGTATCCGGGCGGTTTCAACACATGTGGCGGTCCCAGGAAGAATGGAAAGTCTCA
>JBFYXR010000318.1:0-3476 GCA_041310455.1 Desulfobacteraceae bacterium
GAGGGGGGGAGCGGAGGCGCCCTGGCCATTCAGTTCACGGACATCAGGGGGCAGATGGATGACGCCCTGTACGCCACGGCCCCTCCGGAAAGCATGGCCTCCATTGTCTTCAGGGATGCCACCAGGATCAACGATGCACTCACGATCCTTAAACCTACCTCCAAAGAGCTGAAAGGCCTGGACGTTATTGACCGTATTGTCCCGACTCCGGATGATGTTACTGATTATCAGGAGATGTCCGATAACATAAAGCACTTCCTGGTTAAAGCCATAAAAGACCTTTCCAGGTCCAGGATATCAAGGCTCATGAAAAAAAGGGTGGCCAGGGCAAGGAAATACGGGGTCAACAAGGAGACGGGGACATTCCATGATATCAAACGCTACCTGGAAATGCCCTATAAAAAGTATTTTTCCAAACCGCCTCCGGACATCAAGATAGTCAATTACACCAGCATAATTGAAGTCAATGACGACTATGGCAAGATTGAGTACCAGGAGAAGACGCAGGAGTATATTGAATGCGGAGATGTCAAGAACTCGGAAAGCGATACAAAGAGCGGCTGCGGCAAGCTTATTCCTCTGGATGTCTTCCATGATAATTTCCAGGTGTGCCCGGATTGCGGATTTTCCTATATACTGGGCGCGACAGGGTGGCTTGCGTGTCTTACGGATGAGGGAACCTTTCATGAGTTGTATCGCAACATAACAGTCGACCAGCTGCTTGAGGATGAATCGATTACCCACTATTACAGGGACTTTCTGAAAAGGCAGGAGGGGCGGTCCCATTTTAAGGAATCGCTGGTTGTGGGCACGGCCAAGGTGTGCCATTTTCCGGCGGTGTTGGCCGTCAGCGAGTTTTATTTCTGCGGCGGATCAATGGGTGTTGTATTCGGGGAAAAATTCAGCCGTGCCGTGGATCTGGCAATAGAGGAAAATATCCCGTTTATAAGCCTGTGCTGCTCGGGCGGCGCAAGGCTTTATGAAGGTATCTCGGCGCTGATGCAGATGGTAAAGACTATTGAGGCGGTAAAACGCCTCAAGGAAAACGGGCTTCCCTACATATCCATTCTTGCGGACCCTTCAACGGGCGGGGCAATTGCCAGCTATGCCGCCCTGGGCGATATAGTAATCGCCGAACCCGGGGCGCTTATAATATTCACAGGGCCCAGGGTAATGAAATCAAGGGGCTTCGAGGTTGATGAAAAGCTGGTGAGGTCCCAGTCTCTGCATAGTATGTCCGGGAATATCTATAACAGGCTGGATTATTATCATGATATAAGGGGCATACAGGAGATAAGCGAAAGAAAGAATATGAAGATAACTATTGCAAAATATCTTGAGCTATACCATCGGACCAACTACAGCAAGACAAAGAAGGGCAGAAAGAAAAAATAAAAAGTCTAGGGAAAATACGATCCGGCAGGGCAGTAAGCCTTTGACTGAAACATTGTTTACAAATCTCCTCCCCCTCTAAGGGGGCGGCTGCGCCTGCCGCGCCGTAGCTTTAGCGAAGGCTGGAGGGGGTCTTAGAACGTCAATGAAATGGAGTCAAACTCTGGAGGACCCCACCTCAATCCTCCCCTTCCTCATCCTGCATTTCCTCTAATTTTCCGGGGCGGTATTGCGTTAAAAATTCCCTCAGCGCCGGTTTTATAAAAACCTGGCTTAGGTCAAAGGATATAAGCGCCTTTGCCAGTATGTCAATCTTATCTTCAACGCTCACCCTGGAATTGATAATGATCATCTCTTCCCCCTTTATCCTGCATAAACCGCCGGAAAAGAATGAACCTTCCTTTAATATCCTATCGTACCTTATTTTTACCCCGAGGCTTTCCGCCAATTCTTCAAGCTGACTTAAAAGACCTTCCTCGGCTAAACCGGATCGTTTCATATAAACCGCCTTTTGCTTTGCAACTAAAAAAGAACACCCCGTTTTCCCTGTTTTATAATTGAAAATGCCGTTCAGTCAAATGTTCTGAATATGCAGGATTTTTACAGGTATTTCAAACTGATGTCAACTTGCATTCTCTTTCATCAGGGATGTCCTGCCATTGGGGAAAGGGCATTTTCTTGGATCTTGAAATATGAGAGAGGAGGTTACCCTTCCTATCTATATGCAATATTAAACCTGCAAATGTTTATTATCTTTTGCTAATGGCATCATTTGTGATATAGAAATCGGTCAGGTGTATAGCTTCTATCCTGGTATTCAGCTAAAAAGGTCTTTCAAATAATAAAACATGCACCGGTGCCTTTTATGAATAAGACTGGAATTTTAAGGGATGAACGTTATCTGGATCATGACATGGGCCCATATCACCCTGAAAGCCCTGAGCGTCTTGAAGTGATCTATGAGATGCTCGAAGAGCCGGATATGAAAGGCCTTTTCATTGATATCCCGGCAAGAAGGGCAAAAAAAGAGGAGCTGGAGCTTGTCCATTCATCAGAATACATCGATCTGATAGCATCATCCGACGGGAAGGACTCGGTATATCTGGACGGGGATACACGCACCTCCCCGGGCTCCAATGATGCGGCGCTGCTTGCTGCCGGAGGCTTTTGCGAAGCAATAGCAATGGTTAATTCAGGCAGATTGAAAAATGCCTTCGGCCTTGTAAGGCCTCCCGGTCACCACGCAGAAAGATCCAGGGCCATGGGATTTTGTATCTTTAACAACATTGCCATCGGCGCCAGATACGCCCGGGAATATCTTGGCCTCCAGCGCATACTGATTATTGACTGGGATCTTCATCACGGCAACGGCACCCAGCATACCTTTGAGGATGACCCATCCATCCTGTATCTCTCAACTCATCAATATCCGTTCTATCCTGGGACAGGATCATATCATGAAACAGGCACAGGCAGAGGTGAAGGATTTACCATTAATGTGCCTCTTTCAACAGGTTATGGCGAAAGCGACTTTGTCGCGATCATGGAAAGGCTGCTGAAGCCTGTGGCCCTTGAGTTCAAGCCTGACATGATCCTTGTTTCAGCCGGTTTTGACATATATAAAAATGACCCGTTGGGCGGAATGGAGGTTGCTTCTGAAGGCTTTGCCGGGATAATGGCTTCCATTATGAATACTGCCGAACTATGCTGCGGCGGAAAGGTGGCAGTTGCCCTTGAGGGAGGGTATCACATAAATGGCCAGAGAGATTCAGTTAAAGCGGTCTTAAAGGAACTCGCCGGCATTAATAAGACGAACATTTCCAATCTCATGAAAAGGGCAGATGAAACAAGGGTGGATTATGCATTAAGACCGGTTATGGCAATCCATAAACGTTACTGGAAGAGTCTTTAGTTTTAAATTTGTTCATTAGAATTTGCTTAGAATTTCGGATTTATATATGACGAGGTAATTTCAAAAGTCCTCAGCTTGTCATTCCGAACGACGTGAGGAATCTAAAAGGCATTGGTATTAAGAGATTTCTCCCTTTGGTCGAAATGACAATTGATGCTTTTTTGAGTTTTGA
>JBFYXR010000319.1:0-3330 GCA_041310455.1 Desulfobacteraceae bacterium
TAAAAAACCCTTATCCAAGTTATGGAATTTAACGAGAGGCCCTATATTGTCCCTCACGAGATCCAATGGTCTCAACGTTCGTGAACGGGCTCTCTCGCCGATATCTATGTGTGTGTGAAAAAGTGTGAAAAAGGGGACGTTGTTGACTAGCTCAACCTACTCCCTTTTCTAAAAATGGAAAACCGTGCCCCCAACCCATCTGATACAAATGACAATATTATGAATCAAAAACTATATTTTATGATAAAGCTTAACTGGAGGACATTTTCGTTCTCCAGATTGATGATACATTAGCAGTCAGTCATCAGAAAAATTGATAGATGACAAATAGGTAATCCTGTGGCAGCTCAGGAGTGAAACATTCATAAAAAATGATTAAGACTTGGAAGTAAGACATGAATGTAGGCATAATCGGACTAATATATTTGGGAGTCAAGGGGAAAATCCCAGAAGACAGATAGCCGACGACAGACGACTGAAAACAGGCATTTAAAAAAATTGTGATATCAGCTGCTACGTCTCTCAGGTTTTGGGATAATGCCGGATTTTGAGATATCTCCAACATATCTGCAATTACCCCTGATTACGTATAGCTGCTATGGATCGCAAACTCATACATCTGTGATATGGACTACAGAACATCGTTTTTTTGATATCATGATAATCGGTTTCGGGCCCAGGCATTGAGTGGTGTCAATCCGTTATCTTTGTGTCTGTGGCGGATCTTTCTTATTTTTAACACCGCAAACCGGATCTTGAATTATATCCATTCGAAGTATATCCTTGAAATGAGAGATATTATTCATTTGGTTAGGAGAGAGAACAGACATGGAAATTCATTTCAAACAGAACAATGGACCCATCGAGGAATGCATCCAGAAGCTGATTGGACTTTCAGGGGACATACCACGCCCGGAGATCGTCCGCGAGATGATACTGGCATCGCTCAAGGCAGGCCAGGAGGACGACGGCGCGGTCGACCTGAAGCTTATGAATGCCACACTGAAAGAGATGCGCTTTACGGCAAAGGCCTTCAGGCCCTACCGTCATATCCATAAGGTGACCGTTTTCGGGTCTGCCCGGACCGGCCCTGAAGAGAGAATTTACAGGATGGCGGTGGAACTGGGGCAAAAGCTGGCTGCATCAGGTTTTATGGTAATCACCGGGGGCGGTCCGGGCATCATGCAGGCCGTCAACGAAGGGGCAGGGCCGGATTTTTCCTTCGGCGTAAATATCCGGCTACCCTTTGAGCAGAAACTGAACCCGGTGATTGAGGGAAACCCGAAGAGCATAACCTACAAATACTTTTTCAACCGGAAGGTGGCCTTTCTTAAGGAGTCCGACGCGATAGTGCTTTTCCCGGGAGGTTTCGGCACCCTCGATGAGGGCGTGGAAACCCTTACGCTGGTGCAGACAGGCAAGCGCAATCCCGTCCCGATTATCCTCATGGATGAACCGGGTGGCACATTCTGGACAAAATGGGTTGAATTCATCGAAGAGACACTTATCCCCCGGGGCTATATCAGCGGATCGGATCTTGAACTGTTTGAAAGGATTGATTCAAACAATGCGGCAGTTGAAAGGATACGGCGTTTCTACTCGCGATACCACAGCCTGAGATATACCCATGATCAGCTTGTAATCCGTCTTCGCTCCGGCCTCGATCAGCACAGGGTGCAGGAACTGAAGGAACGTTTTGCAGATATCCTGCGCCCGCAGGGAGAGATGCGCCTGTCAGGTCCACTTCCGGAGGAGACGGATGAGCCCGCCATAAAAGACCTGCCCAGGCTGGTGCTGGATTTCAACAGGAAGAATTTCGGTGGGCTGAAGGCGCTCATTGATTCCATCAACAGCGATTGATTGGTACCGCAAAAGGATATCCGGGACGCGTAAACTTTTTTTCCGGTAAAGCTGTCCGGCCCAAATCAGCATCATTCGCCATAGAGACACGGATTATAAAGAGGGCTGCTTAACCTTTATCCTGCAAGGGGCATGAGCGTTAATTTTCATTTGTGTCCAGCGCCCTGCGCACCTTGGCATTAAGTTCCTCTAATGAAAACGGTTTTTGAATAAAATGTGTCCCCTCATCCAGAATATTGTACTGGGCAATAACCTCTCCAGTATAGCCGGACATGAACAGCCGCTTGATTCCCGGATAAAGAGAAATGATATTTTTTGCCAGCTCCAGGCCGTTCATCTCTGGCATTACAACATCTGTTATGAGCAGGTTGATCTGGCCGGCATGCTCCCTGGCGATACGTATAGCCTCACCCGGTGTTGATGCCGTCAATACATGATACCCCATCCTCTCCAGCATAAGCCTGCCGATATCCAGGATTGCCGGCTCATCTTCTGCCATCAGGATGGTTTCATGTCCCTGAACTGCCGAAACAGCCCTGCCCTCTTCATTCACATGCCCTGTATTAACCGTATGCCGGGGCAGATAAATCCTGAAGGTCGTCCCCTGGCCGGGCTGACTGCTGACATCTATAAAACCGTTGTTCTGTTTTATAATCCCGTATACCGTGGCCAGCCCGAGCCCTGTGCCTTTGCCCCGTTCCTTTGTGGTGAAAAACGGCTCGAATATCCTTTCCACAATCTCTTTTTCCATGCCGCAACCGTTATCCCTTACAACCAGCAGCACATATTCGCCAGGGATGATCTCCGGATGATCAGTACAATAGGCCCTGTCGAATGCCGCTGAATGGGTTTCAATAGTTATGATGCCTACGCCCGAAATGGCATCGCGTGCATTGACACACAGGTTGGCAAGAACCTGGTCGACCTGCGTGGGGTCTATGTTGATAGGCAATTTCCCTGCATAAGGGAGCCATGCAAGGTTGATGTCCTCTCCGATCAAACGCCGCAGCATGTTGAGAATGCCTTCCACGATTTCATTAAGTTCAAGAACCCTGGGGGAGACAGTCTGCCTGCTTGAAAAGGCCAGCATCCGCCGGGTGAGATCGGCAGAGCGTCTGGCCGCCTTCATGATCTCCTGCAAATTCATATAAAGTGGATCTTTGAGGGATACATCTCTCATCGCAAGCTGCGAATATCCGATTATGACATTGAGCATATTATTGAAATCATGCGCCACCCCTCCTGCCAAAAGTCCTATGGATTCCATCTTCTGGGCATGGAGCAACTGTGACTGCAGCTTCACCCTCTCCTCTTCCAGCTTTTTCCTCTCCGTGATATCCGTAAGAAACAGGGTCAGCCCGATAACTGCGCCGTGCTCATCGATTATCGGGCTGTATAAATCCTCATAATATTTCCGTTCAAGGGCGGTATCCCCGTACTCTTCGATTACTGTGAAGGATTCACCTGACA
>JBFYXR010000324.1:0-16479 GCA_041310455.1 Desulfobacteraceae bacterium
AGGCCGAAAGAATAGGTCTTGATATTACCGACAAGGAGGTCCAGGACGTTATAGGCCAGTACCAGGCCTTTCAGACAAACGGGGCGTTTGATAGCGCAAGATATAACGCCCTGCTCGCCAATAATAATATGACGGCAGAGACCTTTGAGGCGTCAACGGCACAAAGCCTTTTACAGCAGAAACTCGCTCAATTTTTAACTACATTCCTGGCATTGAGCGATCAGGAAATAAAGGATATGTTTACCTATGCAAATCAACAGGTAAAAATAAGCTATGTAAAATTTGCTCCTGAAGAATTTATTTCTTCCGTAAATACAGACAAATCCATGATGGATAAATTTTTTGAAGAGCACAAGGAAAACTACCGCGTACCGGCTAAGGTAAAAATAGCCTATATTTCTATTGACCCCAACCTGTTCAAAGGGCAGGTGAAGGTTGAAGATGATGATATCAGAAATTACTATGAAGACAACATAGATTCATTTAAAGAACAAAAACAGATAAAGGCAAGGCACATCCTTTTCTATCTGGCCAGTGACGCCAATGAGGATGCAGAAAAGGCCGCAAAGCAAAAGGCCTCGACAGTCCTCGCAAAGGCCAGGGCAGGCGAGGATTTTTCAAAGCTTGCCAGGGAGTATTCAGAAGACACCACAACAAAGGAAAACGGGGGCGACCTAGGATATTTTCAGGAAGGTCAAATGGTAGCGGCCTTTGAAGAGGAGGCCTTTAAACTGAAAAAGGACGAGATCAGCGACCTTGTCAGGACAGCCTATGGATATCACATAATAAAGGTCGATGATATAAAGGCGGAGAGGCAGAAGGAACTGCAGGAGGTCTATGATCAGATATCCGCTTTATTGATAAACAATGAGAGCATAGACCTTGCCAACGAGAAGGCATTAAGTCTTGTCGACCAGATGCCCTATGATGCGGACCTGGTTCAGTATGCACGAAAGATGGATATTGCGTCATCCAGCTCGGATTATTTCTCTGCGGAACAACCTGTGTATTTTTTAGAAGGACAGACAAAGACACTTGACATGATTTTCGCCCTCCAGAATAAGGAAATGAGTGATGTTATAGAATTAAATAATCAATTTTATATCATGCAGGTGATTGATAAAAAGAATTCCTATCTGCCCGCGGTCGAAGAGGTCTCGGCCCAGGTCGAGGCAGATTATAAGTCCTATCTTGCCATACAGAAGGCAAAGGCGGCGGCCGAGGAATACCTTTCTAAATTGAATGGAGGAAGCGACTGGAACATGCTTGCCCAGGAGAGAGGAAAGACGCCTCAAACAACGGATTTTTTTACAAGGCTGACATTTCCGGAAGGGGTGGATTACATAGAGGGGTTGCAGAGCGCGGCATTCAAGCTGAGCCAGGGCAAGAGATATCCGGACAGCGTATTTGAAAATGAAACCGGGGCCTTTGTAATACGATGGGAAGATGAAAAAGGGATTGATGAAGCAAAATTCAAGGAAGAGAAGGGCACATACACCACGGGCATAATATCGACAAAACAACAGTATATCTTCAGCAGCTGGCTCTCGAGACTTGTGGATGATGCGGAGATAGACACCTCTGGATTTGAAAAGAACAAATAAACGGTTAATCGGCTGAGGCCTATAGCCTTGGGGTCAAGGGATTCATGGATCAGGCCTTCTGCCTTGTCAGCAGATAGGCCTCCATTGCCTCTTTCTGCAGCTCTTCGGCCCTGTAGCTGTATCTTGGTGAGAGGTGGAAAATGGTGAAGCGTTTCACCCCTGCCTCTCCGGCAATCATGCCAGCCTCCCTCGCAGTAAGATGATATTTTCTTTCTGCCGTGTCCCTGTCGCATTCCATAAAGGCTGCTTCTATGAACAGGTGCTCGGCGCCCGTTGCGAGACGAAGGATCTTTGCCCTGTTTTCCGGGCTGCCTGTTGTATCGGTAATATAGGCGATTTTCTGACCAGGGGAGATCAGGGCTATCTCACGGGCCAGGTCTCCCAGGATAAAGACTTTTTCTCTGATGATGTTTCCCTTCTCTTTCCATGTCACGTAAAATCTTTCATTCAAATCTCTCTGGTCATAGAGGGAGCTCTTAAATTCATTGATCCATGGCCCTATTTCAAGGCCCAGCCGCCTTAATCCCTCCTTGATGATATTTACATAAAAATTCTCAACCAGCGCCATTCCCAGGCATGGAACTCGATGATCGAGAAGAGCTGCCTCTACATAATAGGCAGGAGTTTTAAGGAGTATGCCTGAAAAGGGCCGCTGCGACAGCGAACCGTCATTTATGAAACCATCCCTGCAGAGGTAGGTCCTTGTGAGGGTGCAGGATTCATGGACCTCCGTGACATTGAGGACAAAGTTATTCTCATACTCCCGGACAAGGTTCCATGTATAGCCTGAAAGCCTACCTTCAACATGGCTGAAAAAACCGGGGGGGCCATAGAGATGTAGGACCTTTTCACGTCCGAGAAAGATCCTCAGGAGCATGTCAAAGCCTATGAAATGATCCATGTGAGTGTGTGAGACGAATACATGGTCTATCTTAAGGAGGTCCCTGGGTGTAAGCGGGGACAGGTCTCCCAGGTCAAACAGCAGTGCCCTTTTTTCAAAAAGAAAGGGGATGTATAAACCCGGGTCAGAAAAAGGATCATTGATCAGTCTTGGATGAAATGAGGGTCTCATAGACACGCATTATTAAATTTACTTGACTGTTTTTATAAATATCACTTACCTTTATGTTATGCAAGGCAATAATCCCTCACAGAATATAAGCGCGGTCAGCAACAGGATTGAGATCGATCAGGGTGTGCTGCGGGCTATGCCCCCCGATGCCCCGGGGGTTTACATGTTCAAAGACTCCTCCGGCCATGTGATATATGTAGGCAAGGCAAAGAACCTTAAAAAAAGGGTCCTATCCTATTTTAAGACAGGCCAGGATACCACGGCAAAGACAGCCGTCATTATGAACAGGGCGAGGGGGCTGGATTATATCCTTACTGCAACGGAAAATGAGGCCTTTCTGCTGGAAAGCACGCTCATTAAAGGATACATGCCCAAATACAATGTTATCCTGAGGGATGACAAACAGTATCCCTGCCTGCGCCTGGATATCAAGGAGACCTATCCACGGCTGAGCATAGTAAGAAAGATCAGGAAAGACGGGGCGGTATATTTCGGACCTTTTTCCTCGTCGCAATCGGTGAAAAGCACCATCAGGTTGATCGACAGGATTTTCAGGCTGAGAAAATGCAAGACAGGGAGATTGTCAAAAAGACCGAGGCCATGTCTGAATTTCCAGATGGGCAGGTGTCTGGGGCCATGCGCCCTTGATGTGCCTATATCAGACTATAAGGATATTGTTGCCCGGGTCAGGCTGTTTCTCGAAGGACGCAACAGGGAACTTCTGAGGCAGCTTGAAAAGGATATGAGACGGCTGGCTGATCAGGAGGACTATGAAGAGGCTGCCAGGATCAGGGACCAGATAGGTGCGCTTAAGAGAACCATCGAACGGCAGCACGTTGTATCCGCGCAGCTGGAGGATCGGGATGTAATAGGGATTGCAAACAGAGAAAATTGTTTTCAACTGGTGATTCATTTCATCAGGAAGGGTTATCTTGCCGGCAGCCGCAATTACCTGTTTAAGGATATTACCGCCTCCAATACCGAGGTTATGGAGTCCTTTCTCAAGCAGTATTACAGCCATGCGACATTTTTTCCGAAAGATATCCTGATTTCAGAGACAGTGGATGATCCGGACTCCATTGCTGAATGGATATCCGGGATTGCTGGTGAAAAGATATCAATAATCAGGCCATTGAGGGGGGCAAAATTGAAGATGGCTGAGATGGCGGTTTCCAATGCCGAGGAGGCCCTTTTACAGTCAGAGCGTCACCCGAAGGAAGATCTCGTGGAACTGACAAGGACGGTACTCAACCTTAACAGGGCGCCGGAAAGGATCGAATGCCTTGATATTTCCAATCTTCAGGGAGGCATGGCAGTAGGCACGGCGGCATCTTTTTTGAACGGGCTGCCATTTAAGGCTGGATATCGAAACTACCGGATCAATCAGGTTGACGGCATCAATGACTACGGAATGATGGCTGAGCTGGTTGCAAGACACCTGAAGGGTGGGGACCCTCCCGATCTCCTGGTGCTGGACGGGGGGAAGGGACATCTTATGGCCGCGAAAAAGGCACTGGATGCTCTTGGCATAGAGGAACCGCCTGAAATAATCTCTCTTGCCAAGGCAGATGAAAAAAGGGGTGAAAAGGCGGATAAGATCTTTCTTGAGGGCAGGAAGAATCCCCTGGTCCTTAGGGTTGATCACCCGGTCTTGTTAATGCTGATGCGCATTAGAGACGAGGCCCACAGGAGGGCCGTGACCTATCATCGCAGGCTGAGGGATGTTCAGATTGAAAAATCAGTGCTTGACCTCATCCCGGGGATAGGTCCGGGCAAAAAGAGGCAATTGTTGAAAATATTTAATGATATCAATGAAATATCTATGGCGAGTCCGGAAGAGATAGCCCTTGTCAAGGGAATCAGCCTGCCCCTGGCCCAATCCATCGCTGAATTTTTTCTAAAGGAGCGGGTAAAAAAATCCGAATAGTTGGAAGATAAGGCTTGACAACCTTTGCAGATCCGTGTTATTTGACACCAACAAAATTTTTCAAATATCACATCCGAGTATCGAAGAATATTTATAGCTGCAAATAATCCTAATAATGCCGAGCAGTTATAATACTGTTAGCCTAAAAGCGATTTTTGGATTAGGCCTTTGACAGGGAGTTAGCTGTTTTCTGATTTTATTTTCCTACAGCTGAGAGCAGGGATCTGAAAATATCTTTTGGATAAACGTCAGTTAAAGAAGAGGCTGTTTTGTCGTTGAAAAAGATAACGATAGTATATCTCCCGGATGGAATTAATGCGGTCAGGCAGTTTAAAGTGCCCAAGGCGCTTGTAAATATTGTCCTGGTCGTGTCTCTGTCCGTCGCAGCCTTCCTTGTCTGGGCATCAAAAGACTACCTGGAATTAAAGAAAGATATCCCCGAAAACATGAGCCTTTTACAGCAGAACAGCCAGTATAAAAATCAGCTGAAAGCCCTTGCCGGTAAAATTGACCAGATCAACAAGAAGGTGGCGGAACTCAAGGAGTTTGAAACAAAGATCAAGGTTATGGTGAATCTGGACACAGGGGAGGAAGATACCCAGTTTCTAGGCATTGGCGGCTCTGATTTCTCTCTTTTGGAGTCAGGCGACGACTCCGGAAAGGCCTCCCAGAAGCTCGTAAGCCTGATGCATAAGTCTCTTGACAATCTGAATACCGAGATATCCGTCCAGGCACAGGAAAAGACGGAGCTTTTCAGTTTCCTTGAAAGTCAGAAGTCGATGTTTTCATGCACACCTTCCGTAACGCCAGCAGAGGGATGGGTTAGCTCCCGGTTCGGATACCGCGTTTCCCCATTTACCAATAAAAAAGAATTTCACAGCGGCCTGGATATATCCTCCAGGGTTGGAACTGAGATCCTTTCGCCGGCTGACGGGGTAGTCGCAACCATCGACAGGTCAGACGGATTGGGCATTAACATAACCATTAATCATGGTTATGGCTTTAAAACCATTTATGGCCATCTATCCAAAACCCTTGTAAAGAATGGTCAGGCAGTCAAGCGCGGTCAGATTATTGCCCTTATGGGAAATACCGGCCGCTCCACCGGGTCCCACCTTCATTACGAAGTGCATCTAAACGAAGTACCAGTCAATCCCGAGAGATATATCCTCAATTAGCCTTCAGGATCATTTAATATCAGTTGTCATATTATAGACATTGTAATAAGGCTTCATTGATAAATGACTGTTGCAGAATCGGAATGAAAAGGTTATTTAATACAAAAGAATTCCATCATTTATCCTTTAAAAGCGGTAAATTTAATACATGTTGGGAAAGGCATTATGCTAAACGATTTAATCAAAAAGATATTTAAAAGCCAGAACGAGCGGGAACTGAGGGCCATGGCCCCGATCGTGGAACAGATAAACATTCTCGAGCCGTCTTTTAAGGCGCTTTCTGATGATCAACTGCGGACCAAGACAGGGGAGTTAAAGGAAAGGCTGTCAAGAGGAGAGACCCTTGACGAAATCCTCCCTGAGGCCTTTGCCGCTGTCCGTGAGGCATCGGTAAGAACCCTGAAGATGCGGCACTTTGATGTCCAGCTTATAGGCGGCATTGTCCTTCACAGGGGAAAGATAGCAGAGATGAAGACAGGAGAGGGCAAGACCCTTGCCGCCACCCTGCCACTCTATCTGAACGCTCTTACGGGGAGGGGTGTCCACCTCATTACAGTGAATGATTATCTTGCAAAACGTGACGCTGAATGGATGGGCGGGATCTACAAGTTTCTTGGCCTGTCGGTCGGGGTAATAGTGCATGGCATGGATGAGACAGAAAGAAAAAATGCCTATGCCTGTGATATTACCTACGGCACAAACAATGAATTCGGATTCGATTATCTCAGAGACAACATGAAATATAATGTCGATGAGCTTGTCCAGAGGGGATATTATTACTCGATCGTCGATGAGGTTGACAGCATCCTCATAGATGAATCAAGGACGCCGCTGATCATAAGCGGCCCAGTTGAGCACAGCGAGAACAAGATTTTCGTGGAGGCGAAGCCCATTGTCATAAACTTGAAAAAGAAGCAGGGGGCAGTAGTCAGAGGCATACTTAATGAAGCCAGGGAAAGGCTTAAGGAAAACGATGAAGGGGACAGGACCATAGAACTCCTGCTGCAGGTTCAGAGGGGCGATCCGAAAAACCCTGCCTATCTTGACCTCCTTGCCCATAATCAGGCCCTTAAAAAACGCATTGACAGGACAGAGAGCATGATGAGGGCACAGAAGCTTCTTAATGAGCTTGATCAGGATCTGTACTGCACAATTGATGAGCGCAGCAACGCCGTGGAACTCACCGAGAAGGGCATTAAACTTCTTTCCGGAGGAGGGTTCGGGGAGTTTATCCTGACGGATATAGACCAGGAAAGTTATGCTATCAGAGAGGACAAAAGCCTATCCGATGAGGAGAGGGCTGCGAAACTGAAGGAGCTTGAGGGCCGGTATATGCGTTCATCTGAACTCCTCCATGCCACCCAGCAGCTTATTAAGGCATACTGGCTGTTTGAAAAGGATGTCCAGTATGTAGTCAAGGACGGCCAGGTGGTTATCGTGGATGAATTCACAGGCCGTATGATGCCGGGACGCAGGTGGAGTGACGGCCTGCACCAGGCGGTTGAGGCAAAGGAGGAGGTCAATGTCGCGGAGGAGAATCAAACCCTAGCCACGATCACCTTCCAGAATTTCTTCAGGATGTACGAGAAACTGGCCGGTATGACCGGCACCGCTGACACCGAGGCGGCGGAATTCCATAATATCTATAAGCTGGATGTTGTCGTCATTCCCACAAACAAAAAGATGATACGCAAGGACAATGCGGATGTTATCTATAAGACCGAAAGGGAAAAATTTAATGCCGTAATCATTGAGATAAAAGAGCTTTATGACAGTGGACAGCCTGTCCTTGTGGGCACCATCTCAATAGAAAAGTCCGAGATATTGAGCAAGATGCTGAAGAGGGCCGGGGTACCCCATTCTGTCCTTAATGCGAAGCATCATCAGATGGAGGCAGAGATTATAGCTCAGGCCGGCCAGAAAAAGACCGTAACAATCTCTACCAATATGGCAGGAAGAGGCACTGATATTGTGCTTGGCGATGGCGTAACAGGACTTGGGGGCCTCCATATCCTTGGAACAGAAAGGCATGAAAGCCGGCGCATTGACAACCAGCTCAGGGGGAGATCCGGCAGACAGGGGGATCCAGGGTCATCGCGTTTTTACATGTCACTCGAGGACGATCTGTTAAGGATTTTCGGATCAGACAGGATATCCTCCATCATGGAGCGCCTGGGGATGGAGGAAGGACAGCCGATTGAGGCCACCCTTATCTCCAGGGCTATTGAGAATGCCCAGAAAAGGGTTGAGGCACATAATTTCGACATAAGAAAACACCTGCTCGAGTATGATGATGTCATGAATAAACACAGGGAGATTATATATTCCCTGAGAAAAAATATACTCTCCGGTGACGGGCTGGCAGAGATCATCCAGGAGATGGTGGATGAAAGGATTGACTCCATTGTCGCGGAATTCATTGACCCCAAGACACACCCTGAAGAATGGGATATAACCGGCCTGAGCGAGGCTGTCGTAAGGGTTTTCGGGTTCCTCCCGATGATAGGCCCAAAGGACCTGGGAGAGGATGAGTTCCATGACCTTAATCCCGAAATACTAACGGACCTCCTGAAGAAAAAGGCAAAGGATGCCTATGAAAACAAGATGAGGGAGGTTGGGAAAGAGGGGCTGGAACCCTTTCAGAGGATAATCATGCTCCAGGTTATCGATAAGAATTGGATTATGCACCTCCAGGACATGGACCACATGAAGGAGGGAATCGGACTCAGGGGCTATGGACAGCTTGATCCCTTAAGGGAATACAAGAAGGAGGGGTTCTCCCTCTTCGAGGAACTCATGAACAGGGTTAACGATGAGATTATTACCACCCTGTCCAGGATACAGATCCGCAGGCAGAGACCGGAAGAGGTCCCGATGAAAAAACGGCCTATGCACTTCAGTCATGGTGAAGAAGGTGAGAAGCCTGTCACCGTGAGAAGACAGGGTGAAAAGGTCGGCAGGAATGACCCGTGTCCCTGCGGAAGCGGGAAGAAATATAAGAAATGCTGCGGTATTAATGCATGAAACACAGGTGCCTTAATTAAAGGGAAAATCAAGATGGATAATAAAGATATATTTGTCCAGGGCTTTAAGGCCTCATCAATCGCCGCCGGGCTAAAGAAAAACAAGGCGGCAGACATGGCCCTCATATATTCGGAAAGAGAAACCGTTGCGGCAGGAGTTTTTACAACCAACAGGGTCAAGGCTGCTCCGGTGCTTTTAAGCATGGAGCATCTCCTTACAGGAAAGGCAAGGGCTATAATCGCAAATGCAGGCAATGCAAATGCATGCACCGGCGCTGAGGGGATTAAAAACGCGGGGCTCACGGCAGAGGTGACGGCTAGGGAGCTGGGGATAAAACAGGAGGAGGTTCTTATAGCGTCCACAGGAGTTATAGGCGCCCAGATGGACATGGTCAAGGTGACGGAGGCCATACCGGGGCTGGTCAAAGGTCTTTCAGAGGACAATATACCCCTTGCGGCAGAGGCCATTATGACCACCGATTCTTTCCCGAAAATCAGCCTGTTTGAGGGTAAGGCAGGGGGTTCGCCCTACCGCATCCTGGGCATTGCCAAGGGCGCAGGCATGATCATGCCCAACATGGCTACAATGCTCAGCTTTATTATGACGGATATAAATATAGAATCAGGGCCCCTGAAAAAGGCGCTTTCCTATTCGGTTGAAAGAAGCTTTAACAGGATTACCGTTGACGGAGATACCAGCACCAACGACACGGTATTTATACTGGCAAACGGGATGGCAGGAAATCATCAGTTAAACGCCGAGGGTTATGAAGGGTTTACAAATGGCCTGCAAAAGGTGATGAATGAGCTTGCCACCATGATCGTCAAGGACGGGGAAGGGGCCACAAAACTGGTATTTATTAATCTCAAAGGCGCGGCCTCTGAAAAGGACGCCATGACAGCTGCAAGGAATGTTGCGAATTCCTATCTGGTGAAGACCGCCTTTTACGGCCAGGATGCCAACTGGGGGAGGATCATTGCAGCACTGGGGAGATCCGGGATATCAATGGAGGAAAAGGAAATATCTGTCTGCATAGATGACATAAAGATTGTTGCGGGCGGCATGGGCACAGGCGCCGACCGGGAAAAAATCGCTGCGGAAAGGATGAAAAACAGGTCTTTTTCTGTTAACATAGACTTGAATATGGGGGATCATGAGTACAATGTTACAACCTGTGATCTTACACATGAATATGTTTCCATAAACGCAAATTACCGGACATAAAAGCACAGGCCGTGGGGTTTCTTAATAGCCTGGCCAGGCATAAAGGGACAAAAAATGGCAGACAGCTTTAACAGGAAAAAAGATATAGCCAGGAAGATAGAATCGGTGTTTGAAAGGCTCCATGATGGAAAAAGCGCCTATTCAAAAGGGGAATTTTATAACGATGAATTTTTTATCAGATCTGACTATGCCCTTGTTGTGTTAAACAGCAACAGCGAGATGCTTTTAAGTTTTGCCGACCATACCAGGCCCAGTTATGCTGCGCTGTATGCGCTCCTTCTGGATGAAATTGAGGAAGCGCCGTTATTTATCTGTCAGGATTACAAGACTGATGCTAACGGCAGCATGTTGGTAGATGAGGTTCATCTTAACAGCACAGCGAGAATCATATGGGATGACAAGGAAAGGTATTATAATATGCTGAAAAAAAAGGTAAAAGATATTGTCATCCGGAAAACAAAAGGTTAAAATATAGCATTTATGAGGTGAAGCTTATCACAATGAGCGTGCATAGACCGAAAATCCGTTGCCCTAAATGCAATACAGTTTATTCGATTGATGAAGGCCAGATCAACATCATAGGTAAAAGGTCTGCAAAGTGCCTCATATGCGGATCCCGTTTTTTTGTTGAAAGCAGGCAAGATCTTATCCCTTCAAACGCTTCCAGGAGCGGAGTGGCCTTTCTGAAAAGCTATTTTGAAAAGCGCTCCGGGTCAATCAGAAGGAAGGTCATCGACAGGAGAAAGGATGTCTTTAAGGAGCATCCTTCCCTGAATGAGTTTCCTAACGATATAATCCCGATTTTCAGCAGCGAGGGCAACAGTATAATCGGACATATAAGCCCCGGGCGCAGGCAGAGGGAAGACCGGCGAAGGGGGACAGAAAGAAGGCAGCTTTTAACTGCGCAATACAGCACCGGTGGAGACACTCTTCCGGAGTACAGGCTGAATGATTCAAGTGCAATGAGGATTGAGAACTGATTTCTGTTTGGGATGGGGAGCTACATTTCTTAATAAGCCGTTACATGTCCCTCTTTTAAGGGAGATGTAACGGCTTTCTTTTAATATCCCTATAATTTATCCTTCGCGTCGTTTAAAAACCCTGAATGACAATATCATCAAACCTGCCAAAAGGCCCAGTGTGAGCGTTGCGGATACCGGCCCGACGAACAGGTAGAGCCATGAGACCCCGACAAGTGGCAACAGAGACCAGCGGACCACAAATCTGACACTGTCATGTTTTTTGATAAAATGGGCAATGGGTGGCGAATACCTGTAATACAGATTAAGAAATCCTTTTCCTGTCCTGCTGGCAGCAAGAAAACGATCACGGAAGGCCCTGAGGATCTTGACATGGGGCTCCATTAATGAGCCATAGGCGGCAGTGGCAATAAAACAACCGGATTCATCATTTCCTGTGGTAGCATAGTCGGCATTTGAGTATTCCGATTCCCCTGCATGATTGTAGGCACAGACCATATAATAATAATTGGAGTCATTTTTAAGATCGACATCGGTATATTCCGTCACATTCGCATCAATGGTTGCTATCAGGGAATAGCTCCCCCCTATATATCTCTTTCTCATCAATCTGAAACCCAGCTCATCATCCGAATTGTCGCTCCAGGTAATTTTTATGGTGTTTGTGTCTTCCCGGTCCGCTACCAGGCTTGAGGGCGTTCTCGGGGGCTTTCCCCCTATGAAATTGCCGAAACCGGCAGGGTTGCTGCCGACTGGGACGGTATCTATTACACTGTTATCTTCCGTGTCAATCACGGATACCGTTCCCGACAACTGGTTTACAACATAAACATACGCCCCGGAGGGTGTCACTGAAATCCCAAGAGGGCCGTCCTTTACGGCTGCGTCTCCTATAGATACAGTCTCAACGGAATAATCATCAAGGGAGATAACCGATACCGTGTCATCGGCATAGTTTGTGACATAGAGATATGACTGCTCAGGGTTAACCGCGACGCAACGCGGATCATTTCCAACGGTTACAGGAGCATAAAGCGAATACGGCCCCTCATCCGCACTGGCGTCATAGTCGTCCCAGTCAAATTCGTCTCCCTGTGAGTATATTGTGCTAGCGGATATAATTGAAACGGTGCCCGCGCCCGCACTATTGTTGTTGACCACGTAGATATAATATCCGTCAGGGCTGACTGCAAGGCCGTAGGGCATATCAAAGGCCACGTCATCATCTGAGCTGACATGGTTAAGGTAGTAATCATTTTTTAATGTAACAAACAATTCATTGGAGTCTGCCAATATAACTGATAAAGAGTCTTCCAGGCTGTTTGTTATATAGACATAGTCCTGATTGGGGCTCATGGCAACGCCTAGCGGCCCCTGACCGACATTGATGGCAGCCGGGTCTCCGGTTGAGATATTTATCCGTGAAACCGTGTTTTCCGAATAATTGGCAACATAAATAAAGGCCTCGTCTGATGTTACTGCGATGCCCTTCGGGGATGGCCCCGCATCTAATGTATCGATCACGGCTTTGTAGGAGTCGCTTATAACAGAGACCGTTCCGGCAGATTCGTTTGTGACGTAAAGATATTCTTCCCCTGCCGTTATGCCGAAGGGGCTGTCTCCGACCGTGATATCACCGACGGTGGAATTGTTCAGCACCTTAATAATGGAGACGGTATCATCCCCGCCGTTCGGTATGTAGGCAAATGCCTCTGCATAACATTTGCCTGCAACAGAAAGTTGAACTGCCAGCGCAGCAATAATAAAAAGGGGAAGGATTTGAAATAATCGCCTTTTAGTCATTTTTTAAAATACTCCCTTCGTTTTGAAATTTACAAATGCCGTCTTCTTTGAGCAAGAGGGGCATCGCCCCATCCTGTCAGACCGGATTATTTCCTCAGAAAAAACATGACCATCATATTGATTTATTTATCATGTTCAAAAAGATAAATAAAGCATTTAAAAAGAAAGAATTAATAAGAGATATCTGTTTAAAACAAAGAAAATGACCCGAATTTACAGGGCAGTTTTGGATGTGCTGCGAGAATGACTGGAAAGCCCGGCCTTTGTCCTGCTGTCCGGGCTTATTTTTCTTTGCGTGTAAATAGACCGGTGGTTTGTAAAGATCAATAATAAAGACTGCCGTTTCTACTGTGCCTTCTGTCATCCAGGATAATATGGGCGCGCTTGAACAGGAGCGTTTTCCAGTTTTTTATCTGATTCGGGTGGAGCTGATAGTCATTGGCCAGTTCGTCCAGATCCTTTTTTCCCAGAATAAGGTCTGTTATGACCCTTGCCTTGAATGAACCGCTGTAAGTCTTTCTTTTTTTCATTTTGTCTCAACCCTTTATTCTGTGTTTTTTACCGGAATTTCTTTCAAAACGTATAAAAGACGACAAGGTTACAGAAATTTATCTCCGATAATGGCATGGAGGGCTGTTTATCCCCTTGAAAACCAGAATGTTTTTATATAGGGTACTAAAAATTCTATAATGAAAGGGGCGAGATGATATTTCCGATCTCCACAGAAGCAAGAAAGAGATATGATGCGGTAAGAGCAGGCAGCAGCGTGCTGCTTATCGGCTTAACAGGCGGAATAGCCAGCGGCAAGAGCACAGTGGCAGGCTTTATGAGGGAGCTCGGGTGTGTAATTATTGATTTTGATATCCTTGCCAGGCAGGTTGTCAGACCTGGTGAAAAGGCCTGGGGCATGATAGTTGAATATTTTGGAGAAGAAATACTGCTAGAAAACAGAGAGATTGACAGGAAAAAGATATCCGCGATAGTGTTTCCTGATGCCGAAAAGAGGAAGGCATTGGAGGGCTTTACGCACCCAGCCATTGGCGAGGCATATGTTAATGAGGTTGAGAAGGCAGCGGCGGGGGACAAAAACGCGATAATTCTAGGGGTAGTGCCCCTGCTTATAGAATGCAGCATGCAGGCGCTTTTTCACGCGATAGCCCTGGTCTATATACCAAGAGAGGAACAGATTGACCGTCTTATCAGCAGAGACGGCATTACAAGGAATGCGGCCATTAATATCATTAATGCCCAGATGCCTATAGATGAAAAGATCAGATATGCTGATTTTGTTATAGATAACTACGGCACGATTGAGGAGACAAGGAAACATGTGGAAGGATTCCGGAAAAAATTGACAGACATGAAAAAATCCATCTCAAACTACACGCCCGGGCAAGGCTGAGCCCTCAGGCCTGCTGGCTCAGGCCCACGTCTTTTACAACCAGATGATTTTCATGCAGGACTCCCAGGCTCACATAATCCCGTTCCTGAATATTAAGGCTGAAGCCTGATGCCATTGGTATTGTGCCTGATGCGTTCCAGATAACCTTCACGTCGTCTTCCCTTTCAAGGAAGGCCTTATTTCGCAATATGGACATGGTAACCCTGACATCGTCATCAGATATCCTGGTAAATCTTACCGAAGGCGTCTTTTTGGGTACATGGACAGGAGCCCGCTGGGGTTCTTCTTTCGTCTCATATTTGCCCTCAATGCCCGCTTCTCCCAGAAGGGCGTCAATGTCATCCTGGGCGAGGAGCCGGTCCTCTGTTGTCATACCTTCCATTTGTTTGCCTTAATACCAATGATTAATAATGCCATATTAGCATATCATATGTTTTCTAATCGGCAAAAATCAATAGAGCGTTAAAAAATAATGCAAGGGTAGCCGCCATGGCGTTTCCAGTGAATAGGGTAATTAAATGCTCCCGAGCCTTGACCTGAATATGAAAAATACCGCTCCAAGCAGGCATAATCCCGCCCACAGGTAGTCCATGTTTAATCTCTCCCTCATATAAAAGAGGGAAAAAGGCACAAATACCGAGAGGGTTATCACCTCCTGAATAATCTTTAACTGGCCAATATTCAACACATTGTAACCAATGCGGTTTGCCGGAACCTGAAGAAGGTACTCAAAGAGCGCTATGCCCCAGCTCGCAAGGGCCGCAATAATCCATGGCCTGCCTGACAGATTTTTCAGGTGGCCGTACCAGGCAAAGGTCATAAAGATATTGCTGCACGAGAGCAACCCGACGGTTAGGTAGATCTGTTTCATTTCATTATTATCCCTTTTATCTGTAATAAGAGCGATGAATAATATTAAAGATAATATTCATCTTTGTATCTGGTGTCATATTTAAGATAGTCTAAGCAGAAAGGACCTGACAAAACAATCTGTTTTTTATTCCGGCGCTGCTTTTTTGAGTTGTTTTTAAGTGTAAATACTTTATAAACAATATCGGATTCAGGGGATTCAGACTTAACTTGATTAGCAAATCCAGGCGTTCAGCTTGAAAAAAACATATCAGGAGGCGGACACATGAATAAGATTGAAAGGGCCATTATAAGCGTAACCGATAAGACAGGTGTGGTTGATTTTGCAGGGAAATTATCAGAATTCGGGGTCAAGATACTTTCTACCGGGGGGACGGCAAAGGCAATGCGTGAAGGCGGTCTTTCTGTTACGGAGATCTCCGATTACACGGGATTTCCCGAGATGCTGGACGGAAGGGTCAAGACGCTTCACCCCAAGGTCCATGGAGGGCTGCTTGGCATAAGGGATAATGCAGAGCATGTGAAGATGATGAAGGACCAGGGAATCGAAGGCATCGACCTTGTGGTGATCAACCTGTATCAGTTTGAAAAGACCGTTGCCAGGGCGGGAGTGACCCTTGAGGACGCCATAGAAAATATAGATATCGGAGGGCCGGCCATGCTCCGTTCGTCCGCAAAGAATTTCAGGTTTGTCACCGTTATAACAGACCCATCTGATTACGGCGTTGTCTTGAATGAGATGAAAGAGAACAGCGGGGCGACGACCTTGAAGACAAGATTCCGTCTCGCAAAAAAGGTCTTCCAGCTAACCCATCAATATGACGGGGCCATAACCAAATACCTGGCGGGTATCGAATTGTAGTCGCTTATAGGATAAACCTTAAGCAGGTTTCTTCCTATTATAAAGTCAAATTCCGTCTTTCATTCCTTCGCCCTTCATGAATTCCCTCTCCCCCTGGTGGGAGAGGGTTAGGGTAAGGGGGAGTAAAATTTATTGATACTGCGTCCTGTCTCACCCGTAGACCTTTTTTCCTTTTCCGCGCAGGGGCCGTTTTTAAAAACCACCCCTGCCTTTTTCCTGCAGAAGATCGCCTGAAAGGTCCTGCAGCTTGATGAGCCGTCAAGGGCCTTATCCTTCGGCCACTCTGCATATATGCAAGTCATGTCACAGAATTCCATATAAATTCCCTAGCTGTTCAGTTCAACACGGTCGAACCCGGGGCGGATAAAGGACCTTGCATCGGGAAAATCACTTTCTACTGTTTTTCTGAGCCGACCGAGATGAGTCATGATATGCTGTATGCCCGGGTTGGGGAGGCGATTATGGATAATCCCCCAAGCGGCGATGGAGCGATCAATGCCGATAAGCGCCACCTTGGCTGAACCGTCGAAATC